>CAMCSM010000051.1 GCA_945877805.1 Methylacidiphilum caldifontis
GCAGCCCCGACCTGTCGGGGCTGCCTTCCCCGTCCGATGAGGCACAGAGCCTGTGCCCCTCCATTTTTTATCACCATTTTGGTGATATCGTTTGCGAGGTATATCCATTCCCAATGCAAGAAATGGGTTAAAAAACAAATGAAACTGTATTTTTAAAATTCATAAATCGGAATTCAATGCGATTAGAACGGGGTAGAGGATATTTTCATTAAGGAGATATCCTTGGTTTCGGTCTTTTACCGATTTATAATTAGTCGATGTATCGTTTAGTGATCTCTCCGTAGGCATCAATTCGACGATCACGGAGGAAAGGCCAGTGAGTTCGCACGGTATCAATGACATCAAGGTTCACGGTTTGAATCAGAATCTCCTCTTTGTCAGAACTCGCTTTTTGTAAGATTTGTCCAGAAGGGTTGGAGATAAAACTCTGCCCCCAAAACTCAAGCCCATCGCCACCGATCGGTTGCTCAAGCCCAATCCGATTCACCGCGGCAACATAACACCCATTGGCAACTCCGTGAGAGCGCTGAATCGTCTCCCATGCGGTGTGCTGTCCCTCACCGTATTGGCTCTTTTCTGAAGGATGCCACCCGATCGCGGTCGGATAAAATAAGATTTCAGCCCCTTGCATTGCCGTGAGCCGAGCCCCCTCCGGATACCATTGATCCCAGCAGATTAAAACGCCGATCTTAGCGAATTTCGTTTGCCAAGATTTGAATCCCAAATCTCCAGGGGTAAAATAAAATTTTTCGTAGAACAAGGGATCATCAGGAATATGCATCTTGCGATACATCCCTAAATAAGTTCCATCCGCATCGATAATCACCGCTGTATTGTGATAAAGTCCGTGAGCCCGCTTTTCAAACAGCGACCCAATAATCACGACCCCCAACTCCTTTGCTAATGACTGAAAGGCAATCGTACTCGGACCGTTAGGGATTGCCTCCGCAAGGGCAAAATGGGCATGATCTTCATTCTGACAAAAATAAGGGGAGCGAAAGAGCTCCTGGGTACAAATGATTTGCGCCCCTTTCTTCGCCGCAGATCGAATCAATTCCGATTGATTTTTCAGGTTTTCTTCAGGATTCGCCACCGCAGAGGTTTGTATCAATCCGAGAGTAACATCACGACTCGATTTCATCCGCCCATTCGTACGGAATTTCCCATGGAGGCGCAAGCCCCAAATCGTTCTATAGCATGCCTTTAACTCTTTTCTTATTTTGTTCAAAAAATATTGAACAAAATAGATATTTCGTTTATCTTTTTTCAATGAAGCCGGTATTGGAACCAGAGATCGCCAGCTCATCAGCAAATTCTTCACCTCAGAATTTTCATGCTCTTGAGGTTGAATCGATCGATCTTTTTGTTCGAATCGCCCAATTTATTGGGTTCCCCAAAAGCTACGGCGAAATCTACGGGCTTCTTTTTACCGCCTCTCAACCTCTTTCTCTAGATGATATTACGCTTCGCCTCAATATGAGCAAAGGTTCTGCGAGCCAAGGATTAAAGGCTTTACGTGGAGTTCATGCTGTTAAAATTACCTACGTCCCAGGGGATCGTCGCGATCGTTTTGAGCTTGAGGGAAATATCCGTCTTCTCATGCAAGGGTTTGTTCAAGAGAGATTAGAGCCGGGGATTCGAGATCTCGGAATGCGAATCGATAGCTTGAGCCTTAAAGTGAACGAATTGCAAAACGGCGAGAAAAAGCGTTACAACGATCGTCTCGGAAAACTCCGAAACTGGCATAAACAGGCACAAAAAATTATGCCGGCGGTAGAACGCCTTCTAGGAGGTTAAATGGATCAAGCCTCTTTTATCGATCCTGTAGATTCCGATCTCATGGCGACCCCTGCCGCTTGGTATTGTCTTCGTTCACAACCGAAACATGAGCATATCGCCGCCGCAACCCTTCGAAAAATCGAAGGAGTGGAGGTTTTTTGTCCTCGGATCCGTTTGCGGAAAATCACCTCTCGCGGAGCCGTTTGGTTTGTCGAGGCACTTTTTCCAAATTACCTTTTCGCAAAATTCGAATTGACCCCCCTAAAGACCCAAGTCCAATACAGTCAAGGAGTGAGTAGCATTCTCCGCTTTGGCGATCGATTGGCCTCGATCGAGGAATCGGTCATTAACGAGCTTCGTAAAGAGATGAATCACGAAGAGATTCGGGTGATTCCAGAAATTCCAGAGGTCGGCTCCAAGGTGAAAATCGCCGAAGGAGCCTTCAAAGGGATCACGGCTGTTGTCCGTGAAGTGATGCCTGCCAAAGAGCGAGTCCGACTCCTGCTCGATTTCTTAGGGCGCTCTTCGGAAGTGCAACTTAGCTTCAATCAAGTCGTTCCTCATCGTCGAAAAGCCGGTCACGGAGAGGACTCCGAAGAGTAAAGTTGGGCGGTTAATTCTCCTGTTCCGTCAGCTGACGGATCAACGGTTAAATGGGCTTTCTGATTTTGGAGATTTAATGCCATGCTACAAATGCAATTGCACGATTTATTTCTAGAGTTAAGATGAGATAATGAAGCCTTTAATTTCAAAATTAAAAGAGACAGCAAAAGCCGACGTCCTTGCTTGGGTTGAGTGATGGAAGTAGAAGAATCTGAATGAAATTTTTTCAGTTATTAAAATCATTCGTTACTCCCATTCGCGTTCATCACGGCTACCAAAAGGGGGCCGTTGGAGGGCCGTTCGTGAAGTTGCAGCGGATGAATGACTTTTTTCCGGATTGGGATCGGTATTACAACTTGATCTATGCGGTGTCTGGATGTGATTTTCCTGTCGATCGAATTGTGAAGGCAAAAAAGCGGGGGGTGAAGATTGTCTGCCATTGTAATAGCTGTTGGCATCCAGCGTATGCGGAGGAGTGGCGAAATAAGAACCGGTTTCTCGAGCCCGTGCATAATGAGCTTGCTGACTTTATTGTTTATGGAAGCGAGCAGGCGCGTTTAGGGGCGACTCTCTTTTTAGGAAAATCGGTGGCTCCTTGGGAAAAGATTTATAATGCGGTTGATACAGACTTTTTTGTTCCTCGCTCGAATGAGAGTGATCGACCTCCGACGATTTTGGCTGCCGGTTTGCAAAATATCCGTCATCGCTTAGAGCCGTTAATTCGAGCAATGCCGATGATTGAAAGGGAGCTTCCTGGAGTTCGGTTGATCATTGCCGGGAAAATCAAGAGTGCAGGGGCTGGGGATTGGGATTGCAGTGAGGATTGGTTAATGGGACTGATTGAAGAGGTCGGGTTTAAAAATATTGAGTTTATTCCTCAGTATCAGCAGTCAGAGGCCCCTTCGATTTATCAACGTGCCGATTTGCTCGTTCATTTGAAGCATATGGACTGGACGCCGAATGTGGTGGCAGAGGCGATGGCCTGTGGGTTGCCGATTGTTCATATGGGAAATGGAGGAGTCCCTGAGATCGTGAAAGAGGCGGGGGTTTCGCTGGGGGTCGCCACCGATTGGGAGAAGATTCAAGTTCCCACACCAAGAGCGGTCGCCGATGGGGTGGTCAAGGCATTTTCTGAAAAGAAAATTTTAGGAGAAATCGCGAGAGAGATTGCAGCAGGAGAATTTTCGCTTAGAAGATGGATTGAGAGACATCAAACGATATTTGAAAAACTTGTGAACTAATTTATGAAAAATCTTACCGAGAAAATTAACGAAGAGCTCTTTTCAACAAGAGGCTACCCCCATCGTTGGAGTATGACTCATCCTGAAAAATTTACGCTTGATGGGATGATGGCGCTTTTAAAGCCCTCGGTTTCGATTGAAATTGGGGCGGCCTTTGGGGGAAGTCTTCAGGTCATCGAGAAATATTCTCAAAAAGTATATTCGGTTGATATTGAGCAAGAGCGCATTGACGGTTTAAAAACTAAATTTCCTTCGGTTCAATTTCTTTGCGGTTATTCAGGGGAGGTTTTGCCTGAAATCTTTAAGAGCGAAAAGGGGATTGGATTTGTTTTGATTGATGGAGATCATTCCTATGAGGGAGTTCAAAAAGATATCGCTCTTTTAATGAGCTATCAGCCGCAACAGGATCTTTATGTGATCATGCACGATAGTTTTAACCCAGAGGTTCGAAAAGGAATTGTTGATTTTTCGTGGGAACAATCTCCCTATTTTGAGTATCTCGAGGTTGATTTTGTTCAGGGCCTTTTTCATCAAGAAGGGAAATGGAACGGATATATGTGGGGGGGATTTGCCCTTGCGAAGTTTTCGCCAGAGCGTGTCCTCTCGCCAGTACGTTCGGCTCATCATCAAGGAATTTACGATTCCTGTATCAGTCGGTCGGTTCATGCCCTACCGAAGAAAAACCGGTTTCAGTTTTGGAAATGAAAGGACTCCCTCCATCGCAGGTATTGGTTTTAGCAACAAAGAAGAATTTCTGGGGGAGTCAATCGAGTCAGCTCTTTATCCATCAAGTTTATACGCCAAAGATTTATGGCTATAGTGAGGGGATAATTAATTCTTGGGCACTTTTTTTTCTTGGGGCTTTTTTTATTCTTTGGAAACATCCGCAAGCGGTCTTAATCGGCCAGGCCTCTCGGACTGCATATCTCTTTGCGATCTTTAAGAGGTGGGGTTTTTTTAAGTCGCTTACTTTCATTACGATCGATCCAATTCGATTGACCGATCGAGAAATTTTAAGTTTTCAAAAAGTATTTGTCTATTGTCGCGATCAAATAAAAAACCGTTCCCCCGAAGCGACAAAAAGATTTCAATGGATCCCACTTCCTGCAAGTGGAGATTTTGATCGGCTTGTTTCGACGAAGGGGGATTATGTTTTAGCATTCGGCGCCGCTTATCGCGATTACCCGAGTTTATTGAAGGCGGCAGAGGAGGCCCATTTGCCTTTGGTCATTGTGGTCTGGAAGGAAGAAGATTTAGAATGGAACGATCAACCGATTCCTAAAACAGTCGAGATCCGTTATCAATTATCTCTTGGAGACTGTTTGAAGCTAGTCGCCGGATCCCGCTTTGTCGTGGTTCCCTTGAAGGAGAGCTCTGTTCCTCATGGACATTCAGCGGTGGTTCAAGCACTTCGATTAGGCAAAGCGGTGATATCGACAAAGCGAGCCACGGTTGATGATTATATCACTGATGGCGAAGAGGGATTATTGGTCGAACCAGGAGATGTAAAGGGGTATATACAGGCGATGAAACGTTTGTGGGAGGATGAGGAGCTACTGACGCAGCTTGAGCAGAATGCTTTGAAGAAGTCGGATCAGTTCACTTATTCGCACTTTGCGGAGGAGTTGAGGAGAGTGGTGGATGGGCTGTAGTCGCAGAGCGACTTTTCGGCTAATGGGCTATACAGTCGCAGAGCGACTTTGGGCTGATCGGGAAGGGCGAGCTTCGTCGAGCCCCTCGATTCCACGGGCAAGGTGGGACTTGCCCCTCCCGTTTTTTTAACTCCTGGGAAGGACGAACACATATTCCCCCGCTTGAACTTCGAAAACAGACCATTCCATGCCATTTCTACTCTTGGTTTTCACGAAGGTGGCGGATTTCATCTCGTTTATCGGGCGTTGAGAAACTTGAATGGATGTGTGATTTTGGGTCGGCAACCAAAGTTCAGCGACTGTTCCTGATGGAACGGAGATTTCCACTTGGAGTCTCTTCCCTTGAATCGACCATCCAGAGGCAATCCGTCCTTTGACGCTGTCGTAATATCCTTTTGCCCAAGTCAGTCCTACTCCGGGCTGAGGACAAATACGTATTTTTCCATAACCTCCCTCGACGGGTTCTATCCCCAAAACATCGCTATAAAACCACTCGACACAAGCTCCGTAGGCATAGTGATTGAAGGAGTTCATGCTCACATCCCCAAACCCTTTTTCTTTGGTGTAACTGTTCCACCGCTCCCAGATGGTCGTTGCTCCTTGGTCAATCGAATATCCCCATCCAGGATAGCCTCTTTTTTGGATCGTACGATACGCCAAATCGATGCGCCCAATCTCCGTCAAAGTCGGAAGCAAGTGGGAGATCCCCACAAACCCACATAATTGATCGGGATGCTTTTCAACGATTTCAACGAGCGATTTGCGCGCGATTTCTTCCTGCTTGGGAGAGAGAAGATGATAGCGCAGTGCGAGCAGATAGGAGGTCATGGAGCCCGATCCCACAACCCCTTCGCGATTCACGAAGTTTTGCTGAAAAACTTTTTTTAATTCTTCAAAGGTCGCCTGATATCGCTTGGCATCCTCTTTTTCACCAAGAATCCCCGCAATTTCCGCAATCAACGAGGCCGATTTTGCGTAGTAAGCCGTCCCAATCAATTTTTTGGGAGTTGCGGGTCCAATCGCCAGCCAGTCTCCAAATCCCTCATCAGGAGCGATCCCTTGAGGGGCCTTGTGACGATAGAATTCGAGGTATTTTTTCATTGCGGGATAAAAGCGTCTCAAGCCTTCCACATCGCCGTTCGATCTCCAGACTTCGTAAGGGACGATTAAACCGGCTTCTCCCCATGCGGGACTCCAACCGGGATGTAAGACAGGAGCCATATTTTGAAAAGCCCCTTCAGGGGTCTGGGCGTCCTGCAAATCCACCATCCATTTACTTAAAAATTTTTCGGCCCGCATGTTGTAAAGACCTGTTCGGGCAAATATCTGCGTATCGCCACTCCAGCCCATCCGTTCATCTCGCTGCGGGCAATCGGTCGGCACCTCGAAATAGTTCGATTTTTGTCCCCAATAGGCGTTTTTGTAGATTTGATTCATCAATGAATCGGAACACTCGAAAGACCCCGTTGGTTGGAGATTTGTATGGGCGACAATCCCAGTGATAGTTGATCGATTCGGACGATTCAGAAGCCCTGTGACCTCGACATAGCGGAATCCATGATAGACAAATCGGGGTTCCCAGATCTCGACCCCGCCTCCCCGGGTCACATAGGTGTCCACCGCACGAGCAGAGCGAAGGTTCGCAGTATAGATTGTTCCATCCGCATTTAACATCTCCGCAAATCTTAAGACCACGGGAGTCCCCGCTCTCTCCTTGACCTGTAGACGCGCCCATCCTGCGAAATTTTGTCCCAGATCAAAGACATAAACACCTGGCCTCGGTTCGTTAATCGAAAGAGGGATTTTTTCCTCCTGTGGACAAACAGGCTCTGAAGGATGGGGCTCCATCATCAAGGGTTCAAACTCCGCACCGAGATCAACAGAGATCCAATGATTTTCCTGAAAACCAGGCTTGTCCCAACCTGAAATCTCTAGACGGGCGTCATACGTCTCGCCTGCCTGCATATCGGCTTCCAGAATCGGTCCCATCGAGGCCTTCCACTCTTGGTTCGTCACGATCACCCGCTTTTTCCCCTCTTGACTCCAAAGGTGAAGCTCCATCTTTATGCGGGTCTTTTTTCCGTAGATGTTTTGCCCCAAAATACTCAGATTTCCACGATACCATCCGTCGGCCAAAATGGCTCCCAGCACATTTTCCCCCGCTTTCATCATCGAGGTCACGTCATAAGCACGGAAATAAAGGCGCTTTTTGTAATCAGTCCATCCCGGGGTGAAATATTCGTTGGAGACTTTACTTCCATTGAGATGCGCATCGATGTTTCCTAATGCCGTGACATAAATCACCGCCTTGGTCGGCTTGAAATCCAGATGAAATCCTTTTCGAAGGTAGATCGCTGGAAAATAGTTTTTTTGCTTTGGATCTTGAGCGATCGGACTCACGTTCCATTTTTTTGCTTGGGGCTCGATCTTATCGCACCCTATCCAATCCGCGGAAAACTGAAAATGTGCAGGGATCGGCGCTTGGTTCACCAGCGGTTCCGCTCGCAAAAAGAATCCCCCCACCGCGGCAACCCCACAGATGCATGTTAAAATTTTTCGGATCTCTAGATGATTGATCTTTTTCATATTTTTTGACGAATTTTCTTTTTTTTATTATGTCATTAGTTTGCTGGTTCAGATCAACGGAACCATTTGTAATCTCATCGTATCAAAAAGAGACCTTTGTACGAATTAAAAAGATCTCGCACTATTAGTGCGATTCTTTGCATTTTAGGTCAAATTAACCCATTTCTTGCATTAGAACTGGAGGGGCAGTGGCCCACTGCCTTTCCCATCCGATGAGGCACAGGGCCTGTGCCCCTCCATTTTTTATCACCATTTTGGTGATATCGTTTGCGAGGTATATCCATTCCCAATGCAAGAAATGGGATTAAGCGAGCCCATAATCCGAGAATTTCTGAATGAGAACTTCAAGGAGTACAAAGGGTAAAGAACTCACTTTCCTACTAATTTTCGTAATGAAAATTAAATCGTCGATCAGGAGCTGAATCTCCATTCATTAGAAAATCGTCCTCACTCTCTCCAGCCATATTATCAATCCAATGAAAATCAATGACGATGGGATCCACTTTGTCGAATCTTAAAGCATTTTTAACTCCTTGAAGCATCGACTCACTTTTCCATAAATCGGATTTCTTTATCTCCATCTCCATTTCAGTCCCTTTCACGGAATAATGGGCGGTTCCTATCGGCATCCATCGGTTTTCAATCCATTTTTCAAGTTCTCTGGTTCCGCTTGCAATTTTTTTTCCGACTCGAAAATCATATCCCAGCCATCCGGTCGTTGCATTTTGATCGGTATTAATATAAAGATTCATCCAATAAGGTTCGTTGTCGTTTTCAATCGAATCACCGCACCTCATGTAAAAGTAGAGCCTAGTAGAGACCCTCTCAACTTTACAAAACTGAATGTCGTGCCGACCTGTCTTGTTGAGGTAGTGGTTTGCGCTGCACCATCCCGGATAATCTCGATGTTCCACATCTCCGATAAAATCGCAATATTCGGGGGAGATCTCCTTCCATTCATCGAATTTTCCATCGATTTTAACATTCGAGTGGCTGTAAGCCTGCTTCGATTTCATTCCCTTATACCGTCGGATGATGTTGACCATTTGATAATAATAGTTATCGCCATATCCCCCCTTCATCGGCTCAATATCGCGATTGAACTCTTGGCTGAAAAGATCGACAAAAAAAGTATCCCCCACTCCAAGCTCTTTGCCTAGGAATTGGGACCTTTCTCCCTCCTTCACAATAAATCGCTGGGCGATCCATTCATTCCATTGAGTAATCCACAAAATTTCAGGATCGATCTTAAGGGCTTGATCCGCCTGCTCTTGAAAATAAATTCCTTCGTCCGATTGGGGAATGTGGGGCTCCTTTCCCTGGCTAAAGCTTTTACCAATATTGTTATTTGGATGTTGCGCGGTCGTGATAGAAACCTCTTCCGTTTTTCTCTTAGACTCCGACCACCCCGGCATTTGGGGAACGTTATCTAGCCAAGTCCACTTGTTCTTTCCGTCACCAAACCATGGCGCAGTGCCCCAGGCCCAACACTCCCGAACTGTGAAAAACGCTTTCAGCTCCTCTGAAATCTCCTCCTCAATTCCTAAAATGATCGGCTTCCCTTTCCAATAAAACCAAAGATTTGGATAAAGATTTTTTGCGTAAAACTCGTCGTAAATTTTCTTGACGGTTACACCTGATCCAGAACGCGTAAAAAAAGCGATCCGAGGAACCCTATATCCCTTTAATCGTTCCTCCTCATAGATTTTACACAATTTTATATATTGGTCAAAATAAGTGATTGCGTTTGTCGCATCAAGAAACAAGACGTCCACTTTCGCTAAAATAAACATCCGTAAATGTTTTTTCATCACATACGGGTCATCGATCTGATAATAACCGAGTTCCGATTCGCCCCAATGATGAAAATGTTGATTGGGACCCAAATCCGAATTATTGAATCCAGCTGCGTTGATTTTCGTCAAATCAAATACCGGAAGATCTTGGGGATTATGAAGTCGATTGGTCCATGTATAATAAAAAAGAGCGACGGTCTTATCGGGGCGCTCCGGGCCTGCCTCCTCCATAGATTGCAGTTTTCGTCCCAGACGATCTGTCGCCACCAGATCATCGATCGTGACATTGAAAGAAGCCTCTTCGGCAAATGAAGAAATAAAAAATATAGCTGACACCAAAAAAAACCGAGTTTGATTGGATATGCCTATAAAGCGTTTCATAAAAGATTTAATCGTACCGTAAAGTTCACTATTTTTACGCAAAATAAGCATCGCTTTTTCAACAAACGACTTAGTCAGGGATTTTCGATATGCATTCATAAGTGATTGGAGATTAAAACCAGGAGGAGTCATTGCGCCCGGAGTACCTGTTCTATCTCAGGGCGAAGTAGGACCGGCCCGCATAATCCGCTTGGCTGGAGGCTCTCATTCTCAAATTTCATGGGAACCGTCACTGAAGTCCATTTTTTTTCGTCTTTGGAGAGATGATCGCCCAACAATCGATTATACCACGTATTCGCGACCTCGATTTCAATGAGATTTCCCCCCTTTTGAATCCATGGCGAGACATTGATTTCAAAGGGCTTTTTCCAAAGAATCGCAACCTCTTGATGGTTCACTTTGACTTTTGCCAATCCCAGCACCTCCCCCAGATCCAAGATCATCCGTGAGGTCAATTCCGCGACTTGAATCGTCGTCTGATAGCGCGCGGTTCCGCTATAGTAGCGAATTTCGGGAATTGTCGAAAGAGACCAATCCTGCAATTGATCCCACTGTTGAGTTTCCCGAGGTCCTCCCTTTTGAGGATCAAAAGTCACTTTCCACGGTTGAGAGAATGGGATTGCCGATGGAATCGAGGGAACCGCCAAGGTCGCTTTTCTTTGGTCTTGAAAGGTGATTTGAAACTCTCCGGACACCGTCGGTCTTGCCACGTAATTTCCTTTGGAATCTTGGATAATGGAGATCAAGGTGTTATTTTTAGGAGTAATTCCCTTTTCCTTTAAAGAAACGACGGAGACTCCATCCTTTTTGATTTCCACGATCGATGGCGCGTTCCGATTCTCCTCAAAAACCACGAACAGTGATTCTCTCGGTTTAAGAGTTAAAGGAACCTGTGTCCCATTTTTCCCAACTTCAAAGATCGCTCCCTTTTCAGTCGTTCCTCGATCCGCATCCCAAAAAGAGGGCGTTCCGAACGCGCGGAAAGTGGGGGTCATCGAGAGAGTCTCCTCCGTTTGATTGGAGAGAAAATAAATCTCCCGCTTCTCATCGCGCCGATGGGTGTAGAGCACTTTTTTGGACTCAATCCCTTGAATATCCGGTGCGACCCCGATCCGACGAAGCGCATCCCCGACGCTTTCCGTCTCACGGATCTTCCCCTGACCCCACACTATTTTTGAGATCGATCGGATCTCTTGATCCGCTTGAGAGTAGTTCTCGTTGCTTGGAGATCGTTCAGGGGCATATCCGATGACAGTCGCCCCTGAATCCACCAATTCCTTGATTTTTTTCAAAACAACGGGGCGCATCGTCCGTTGCTCCGGTAAAACAAGGAGACGATACGAATTTCCTTCGGGAAGAAACAATTTTCCCTCTTTGACCGTGAGTCGATTCAAAAGGACTTCCGCGTTAATATAATCAAAATCATATCCTGCAGGCAAGGAGCTCACCTTCGGACCTGTCATCTGAGGTGTTTCCTCCCCAATAAAATAGAGAACATCGGCGACGGGCTTCCCTTGTTGAAGAAGAACGTGACAGCGGCGTAGATAGTCGATCCATCCTTTGGAAAATTCAAACCACGTGTTGTTCCTATTAATCTCCGTTCCATACTCGGCATTCACACCGGGGAGTCGATCGCTCCACGGCTGATGAATGTAAACATGAAGAACAAAATGATTGATCCCTTGGCAATAAGCCCAATCGCCTCGTTGCTTTAAGTCCCAAGGGGTATTGCGAAAGAGCGGTCCTCCCGAAGTGAAGGCCTCGGCGAAAACGCTCTTCTTTCCGTAAATATGAGCACAGGAAGAGGCATCCCGAAGCTCTACATCCCCCAATATTCCCGAGGTCCAGAACTCTCCACCCAATTCATCGGTTTGCCCCCCATAATTTAAAAATTCTCCCGGAAATCCCCAGTGCCCATAGTTCTCAAGCCACATCTTCATCCCATTTTGATGGCAAAGCTCCCGAAGCCCTCCCACATAATCTGTGGCAACGCGATCCGCCACCATTCGCCGTAAATCCCAAAGGAATCGATCCGATCGATCCGCGCTTTCAATCACCCGTCCACTCAATACAGGGAGAAAAGGAAGGGGGGAATAGTGGTATCGATTTTGGAAGTCGGAAATCAGATCATCAGTCCAATTCTGAGGGCCTGTCTCATAACTGTCGGCGATGACGTGAGTCCATGCTTTTTTTTCCTCGCTGTTTAAAAGGGAAAGAAGCTTTCCGACATATGCCTTAAAATGAGATCTCAAATGTTCACGACTCATCTTGTCGATTTCATAGCCGGAGGCTTCCGCAGCAGCGGGGCCATTTTTAACCCCCGTCGGTTTTGCGACGAGACGCTGGATGATCCACTCCCCCTCCGGAACTTGCCATTCCACGGTTCCATCCGGACGCATATTTTTTGAAATATCCAATACACGGGAGGAAGAAATTGCATTCCCATTTTTACTGGGCTCATTCTGGGTTTTCCACGAGTACCAATTAAAGGGAGGCTGGGGTTCCTCGTAAATTTTGAGAAGCTGTTTCTCTTCAACCGCATCAATGCGGGGAGCGGCGAGGAGATCGACATTCAACTCCAAGGAGGGCTGATCAAAAACGATCCGAATCCAACGCGCCCGAACAGGGGAAAAAGAGACGGTAACCGGAGCGAGAGCAACAGGGCCAATATTGGCTCCCGGGTTCCCACGACGGACATCAAAAGTTCGAATTGTCGTGAATTTTTGGCCATCGTTGGAATATTGAATTTCTCCCGAACGCTTCAACGGAGCAGTCGGAGTGATCACCAAGGTTTGAATGGATACCGGTTTTTTGAATTCAAAAAGGACTTCATTCGCTTTATCCCGTTTCGCCCCGGATAAGCGATCATTGATTTTCTCCCCATCTTGGGATCCCACAGGAAACGCGATCACTGCGATCTCTTGACAATCCTTCATTTCGGGCTCGATCTTTCCTGAAAAAAACTGCGGTCCTTTGACTCGAATCTCCAAGGGAACCATATACCGCATCGATTGAGAGGCCTGAACCCAAGGACCTCCGGACTGGCTCCATCCTGGACAATTGAAAACCCCGATGTGCATCCCGAGACGTGAAGCCTCACGGATCGCGTGAACCATCATCCCCCACCACTCATCGGAGAGCGCCTTCACGGCGCCTCCATTGATGACCCCAATATAAGGTTGGACAATCCCAACACGCTTCATCGCCTCAAGGTCTTTCGTGATTCCTTCCTTCGAAATATTCCCATTCTGCCAATACCAATAGCAACGCGGCCCGAAATCCTGGGGAGGTTGAGCGAAACGCTCCTCCAGAGAATCGGCCAAAACGATTCGTGAAAAATTAAAAATTAAAAAAACAAGAAGGCACAGTGATTTAAAGTTCATAGTTTACTGATTTTCATATTCGATGACTATTGGTGTTTAGATCTTAAAAGAGTTGATCGCTTTAATTGAAACTTTTTTTCAATCGTTTCATGTTAAATAGCAACTGCAAACAATTGCATTGATTTCAGAAAAAACAAGGACAATTTTTACGACTAAAGGAGTTCGGTTGATTTTTTAAAGACAATCTGAGGCTCGATGCAAAAAGATTGTCGTCCTGCTGTTTTCCCATGAAGGATCCGCTGATGAAGGATCGCCGAGGAGCGGATGGCGATCTCTTTGACGGGTTGCTTAATCGAAGTGATGCCCGGAAAAAGAAAATCGCAATAGTAAGTTCCGTCCGAGGAAATCACCTTTATATCCTGAGGAATACGATGACCCCGCTCCATCAATGCGGAGTGCGCCCCCAAAAGCATATGATCGCTGGATACAATGAGACAATCGGGCAAGGGGGCTTGTTGGAGATACGCATGCAGGATATTCTTCGCTTCGAGAGGATGACAGTCGGAGTCGACAAAATGAAAACTCCCTTTCATCGATGGATAAACTTTGATGAGATCCGCTCTTAAAGAGGCGTTTTGATGGATATAATTTCCAATCTTCGCACCGAGAAATAAATAGTTTTTTTGATGAAACGAAGAGGAGAGCGACTCTTTTTGAAAGAAATTCAGATAGCCCTGACTAATATTCACAAAAACCTCGTCAAACGATTCGTCGGGAAGATGATCGATCAATACAAGCCCTTTGACTTTTTCTTCAAATGCCTTGAGCTCTTTAACGATCATTTTGGGTGAAGTCAAAATCAAAATCGCCCCGTCAACGTTCATCTCCGACATTTTATCCAAAAGATGAACCTCCTCGGTTATCGAAAAATTAGTCTCCTCGATCACGAGATTCAATTTGTAAGAACTCAATTCGTTTTTCAATTGATGGGCGAATTCCGCATAAAGGGGATTTTTGATATCAGGAACGATCAATCCGATAAGATTGGAGCGCCCCGTCCGCAGGCTTTGGGCGTGAATATTCGGTCGATAGCCGAGTTTCTCCGCGGTTTTTTGAACCTTGAGAATCATCTTGTCTGAGATCAAATGCGACTTCAGTGGATCCAGTGCCCTTGAAACCGTGCTAATATTCACTTTGGCTTCGCGCGCGATATCATGAATCGATGGGGTACGTTTTTGAATTTTCGCCACAATCCTTTATAAAAAATCAATGACAAAGGTCAATGAAAAGTAAAAATCAAATAAAGTTGATCATGAAACTCATAAGAGGAAGGAGGAATCGGACTCACTCCAATCCCGCATATGCGCATTGGCGTCAACTTAAGGGAAACAAGATGAGATTTGCGCGGATCGAATGCCCTTGATACCGTACTGATATTGACCCCAGCGTCCCGCGCGACGTCGTGAAGAGATGCGTTCGATTTCTTTTTTTATGACACGAAGATATCGTCACACGAGGTCTATCAGATGTAAATATTTATCCCGTTTATCGATAAGTTTGGAAAGATGAAATCGTTGCTTTTTTAGCCCTCATTAAAGCTTTTTTTAATAAATATTCACTTTATATGCAAATGTTTGCATTTTTTTCTTGCAATCAGGAATAAATAAGATATGATGATCTCATGAAAAACATTGCAAAACAAATAATGACGTTGTGCCTCGTGAGTTTGATCCAATTCGCTCCCGCAGTCACTTTAGCAACTTATGATCTAAACGGTTCCTTCACAGCTTCTGGCGTAAGCGCTTCCGATCTGACGGTCGGGAACTTGACTTCATTAGATCCAACAGATGTTTTCCTTGATGCAGGAAATCAATATTTAACGTTTGATCGTAATGGAGTCGGAGGGGATACGATTGGAACTAATACAGCATCGTTAAGCTTTACCATCACAGCAGGTGCCAATTCCCAGATCACTTTCAGCGGAGTTTCTGTAACCACAGGTACCGGGTGGACTGGTTCACCTGTTTTATTTGCCGAACTCAATACGCAAAGTTCCATCGCTACCTTTGGTGATGTGTCTGCACTTGGGTATAAAAACCTTTCAGAAAACAGTACAACAATTCTTGATGAAAGAGCTTTTAATCCTGACACTATCCTCGCTGGCACTTCAAAAACGTACTATTTCCTCTTCAATACTAGCGCTTTAATCAGCACTCAATATGTTGATTCTATTAGTCTTGTAGGCTCCATCACTCAAGTTCCTGAGCCTTCGACTTTTGCTCTTGGAATTCTTGCATTCGCCATGCTGGTCGTAGGTGTCCGTCGTCAGAAGAAAATTGCCTAACTTAAATTTAAATAAAAAACACCCTTTTCGTATGAACGAAACGGGTGTTTTTTTTGTCGGCACACGAAAGGCTTTTAATCCCCAACTCAGCCATTGTACCCTCTTTTGATCTAAAGGAATCTTTCAGGAAGGACGAGTTCCGACTCGTCCCTCAATTCCACTGTCAACGGAAAAACATGCAATGCATTGTTTATTTTAAATAAACCCGAGCCGCGTAAAAATTTATTAATTAGATTGAAATAAAAAAAACGGAGAGTCATAATCAAATATGCATTCGAAAATAAAGCGCAGGAGAGCTTTTGCCATTGTTGTGACCCTGCTCATGCTCTCATTGCTCACCGTTTTGATTACCAGTTTTTACTTTAAGAGTTCGACAGATCTGAAAAGCACCATGACAAGGAGTCGGCTTCAAATTGCGGAGATGACAAGTAAGTCGATTCAAACGTTGGTCATCTCGGATATTCTCAATGAGCTCGCTCATTATTCAAAAAAAACAACGGATCACGGAAAAATCTATTTGCGACCCAACTCGGATCAAGAGTCTTTCTTAAACCGAATCAGCATTCCATCCTTTCTCCCTGATTTTTTGATGAGAAGAAGTGATGAGGGTTTTGAAAGAGGGAGGATTCGTGATTTCCGACTCGGAGAAGAAACGGAAAACGGAGCGACTCGGGGATCATTAACGGAAAATTATTGGAAACGCTATTTTGGGGAAGAGACCGATCTGCGACTTGGAACCCCTCGATGGCGCTATTTGCCCTCTGAAGAGGGGAATAAGAAAACCGCTTTTTCCAAAAATGAGAAAAGAAAGCGGGTCACCCGCTTCGCTTTTCATCTTTATCAGCTCGATGGGATGATCGATCCGAACGGATTGCCCGTTCAGAACACAGAGACCAAAAAAACAAGTGATATTCTTTTTTCCAAAATCGATTTTTCAAAGATCGGCTTGAAATCAATGTCGCAATGGCTCCAATGGCGATATCCCTCCAGTCAAAATGATCAGGGGCTTCTTAAGGGGACACTGGAGGATTCACTGACCATCAAGCAAAAGAATCGCACATTCTTGGGGCGCTCTGATTTTTTGAGTTTTTTCAATGAGCATTCTGGTCTCTTTAATCTCTCCCAAATTCACCTTTGGACGCATATGAATATTCAGCGGAATATTCCAACCTTTAAACCGGCGAGGATCACAGGATCGCAAGTCGATTATTCGGCGGATTCTTTGAAGGATAAAATTGAGAATCCTGATTTTCTCAATATTCGGGTGAAAAAGCCGTTTGTGAGACGAAACGGACAAACGGCCACAATCGGAGAGCCTTTGGTCACGCAGCGATTTCCTCTCCAATACACCTTGTGGCTTGACTCTTCTTCTGGAATTACTGTTTTGGAAGATCAACTTTTTTCTTATTTTGGCCTGAAGAAAGACCCAAAAAACGATGATTCATGGATTTATCGAGAAGGTCAGAATAAAATATATACCTTAAGTGAGGTGGCGGATCAAAACCGGGAGCCTGATTTTTTTGAGCTTTTAAAGGCCGGTATCATGCGAGGCTCCATTGGGGAAGTGATTCCGAAGAGTTCAATTTATCCATCTTACTTAGGAGGAATGACGAATGGACCTTTTTGTATTCTTACGCAAACGGATTTGGAGCCTTATCTTTATGCAGATTCACAGATTATGAAGATCGGGGTGAACTTGATTGATCAATATGACCAAAACTCATACGTCACTCGAGTTACCTTTTCAAAAGACAAGGCCGGCAATGGGATGGTATTTTATGGTCAAGAAAATCTCCCGTACATTACAAGATTAATTTTGATTGCCTCACGATACGGGTCTGGATCCGATTCGCTCTGTAATGGCTATTTGGCTTCCGAGCTCTGGTTTCCCCATGATCAAACAGTGCCACTCACGAAGAGCGATACCCCCACTGAATTTAAACTCGTCATTTTAGGAGAGGCGAATGTTCAGACTTATGCCCCCGATACATCGATCACACAAAGATCCCATCAACTCAACTCTGAAATTGTAGTAACGAATCTCGCCGATTTCAAAGGATTAAATCCGAAGATGTTATATAGCACAAATAGCACCAGCACGGACGCAAATAGCCTTACCCCAGGAAGTCAACAGTATACCTCTTTTCATATTGGAACCGAAGCGGTCAATCCAATGATTGGAGGTTCACTTGCATACTGGGGATTGGATTCTCCAACGCTTAAAATTTCCCTTTATTATAAACGTAATGGAAAGTGGATTCCTTATGATGAACTCCTCAATGCCATGGTTCAAAGTGGAATTGGAGGGATTCCACCCTCCTCAGTATCGAGTGCTCTTTATGATAATGGCATTTTTACGGTGAGTCGCCTTGATTCACGTACTTTGCGCTATGGATTTAGTCGATATGACACTCGCGATCCTTATCCTTATGATTTTACAATGCTTCCCTCGCTATCAGCCGTACTCCCGAATTCCGCCTATGCCCCCACCAATGTGATCCCTCAGGTTCCCAGCACTCCAAGTCAAGATGGGTACACTTTCGCTATCCCTGACTATCTTAAAAACAATCCCTCAACTGGAAGTTACTACAAAGATCCAGATGGGGTCGTCAGAAAAGCCGATTGTTTCTTTATGAAAACAGAGCTCGAAAATCCCCTCAGTGCTTCAACGACTTATGGGCGTCCAGTGGTTTTAAATACACCGTTTACCTCCGAAGGGGATTTGGGAGCCGTTTATCGAGATACTCCTTATCGTTCCCTCGATTTCTTTTCCAAGGAGAGCGCCGATCTCGGGTTGCTCGATATTTTTTCAATCAAAGATCTTCCCTATCGCCGTGATCAAATTAATTTCAATTTTTCGGACCCCAAAGTCATCCAGGCCCTTCTGGGAAATACGGCCCTTCATCCGACGATTGCATCGAGAGGAACGATTCCTTCCGGAGTTGCAGAGACTGTGGCCACACAATTCAGTGAATACGTCAGGAGTGGCAACCAATGGAAGAATCCAATCACCAATCGGGCTCAACTTTTGACTCAATTTGCCGAGACTTGGGGGCAACTGACGGGCTCTGGAATCAAGATCGAGAGGGAGTCGATCTTTCGACGTCTAATCCCCTTTTTATCCTGCAATACGTGGAACCTCGGGCTCGATCTTGTCGTCCAAGTCGGTGACGAGGTAGAGGTGAACGGAACAAAAAAATTTCTCATGGAGAGCCAGTTTAAATCATGGGTTACGTTGGTGGTGGATCCTTATACCGCCGAAGTTCTCCATCAAGAATCGGAACCGTTTTTTTAAGGGAATTCAAGGGAGGGAACAGGGTTTCAACTTGACCCTCCCATTTTGAAAGCTACTTTTTTCTAAAACGAGAACTTACAGCTAAAATTAACGGCTTGGCGTTGGAGATCGTTTTGAAGGACTTCACGCTCGTAGGAAAGATCCCATTGGAGTTGATCTGAAACTAACCAAGTAACTCCGGTTCCAGCGCTCAACTGATCGGCATCAATCGGATCACTATTGACGCGAAAATTACTTCCCCCTGCCGCAAATCGTCCTTGGATCTCTTGTGAGCGAATCCACTCCCGCTCATAGTTGGCATAGACCCGAGGAATAAAACTCATCTTCCCGATCGGAATCGCCCGTTGAAGACTCATTCCTGCTCCACTGACCAT
>CAMCSM010000052.1 GCA_945877805.1 Methylacidiphilum caldifontis
CCGGGGGGGGAGGGTAGATAAGGGACTCTAATAAATGGAGAAGGTGATCTCCTCCCAATAGCCCTCGCCGAGTTGTTGTTTGAGGTTATCGGAGAAGGGCTCAAAGGGGCCTGAATCACGGATGGAACGAAGGCATATTTTTTCGAGAATTTCGGTTTGGCCGCTATCCTCTGCGATTTGGATATCACGAATAACACCATTTGCTTGGACAAAGAATTTTGCTTTGATCGATCCAACTCCGAGGAGACTCATCTGTTTATCAATCATAATGTACCAGCGAGAGCCGATCGCTCGATACATTTTAGATTTATAACGACCGAGATCAGAGGCTTTTGATTCTGGAGAGTTTTCCCCTTGATCACTAAATTTTGCTCCATTGATTTGTGATTTTTCTCGAGCAAAACTCATCGGTGAGGCTGGCGTATTGGGTTTATTATCAGTTTGAGTTTTGGGATGAGCGACAGGATCGGGGGAGTTTTTTTTAGGATTATTTTTTGCAAAAAGAGGGGTTCCATCAGGAATGAGGGGTAAAGCCTCTTTTGATCGTTCCGGATTTAAGTTTTGTTCTGGAGCTTCCGGAGTCTGAGCGGTTTGTGGAGGAGCGGGGGGAGGGCTTGATTGCTGTGGAGAGGGTTTTAATGCCGGACTTTGAAGATAAGAGAAAGTCGTTCTTGGATCTCCTGTTTGCTGAGGAAGGGGAAGATCGTTTTTCACCCCTTGTTCTTTACTTTTGAGGAGCGTATTGCGTTCTGACTCTAAAATCGCATTCGGATTTTCGGTGGCAACCTCTTGAGAGGGGAGTGTGGGAACGACAAAAGTCTCCTGTTTTTTTTCTAGAGTCTGAGGCTTGGGTGGATTGAGCATGAAGGTTAATGCCGGGGCCGATTCGATGGATCGACTTTGTTGAAGCGGTTTTTCGCGGCTCAAATTCTTGGGAATCACCGCCCAAACAGATAAAAGAAAAAGGTGAAGGAACAGGGAGAGGGCAATCCATCCGAGGAGAATCGTGGAGTTTTGGTTTTCCTGATTGTGAGAGGTCATGACCATTGAATGATACGCTGGGAAGTTCTTGAAGGAGTCGCAAGCACTTTTTAGTTTTTTAAGATCGATGCTCTGAGGGTCATTTGAGTATTTTCTGAGGATTGGCGACCATCGAAGCCGAAGAAGTGCTTTTGGAATTCACGGTCTGCATTGGCGATCCCTCCAATCTCGATGGTTCCCCCGTCGGAGACGGTCACGGTGGTTTGCAGGTTTTGGAAAGAGAGGACTCCTTCCGGCTCAAAGAAGTCGCTCGAGAGTTTTCGGATTTGAGGGATGACTTCGACTTGAATCTGATTGCCGAAAACCTTGGGCCGAATCGCCAGTTGGGAACCGATTTTCTCCCATCGGACTTTAAGATCGATGAGGAGTCCGTGTCGTTGTGCATAGGACCAAAAGTAATCGACAAAGGGAATCTCTTTTCCGACTTCGATCGCTGCGGTGCCACCGCTTCGTACGACTAAGAATTGAGAGCTGAGGGAGTCGTTGATTCCTGAGGAGTTTCCAAAGTCAACATCGACTCCATTGCGGTCACGATTTCTGATCGATACCCCTCCGATGGTGGTTCTTCCTTGAAGATCAAGGTTTCGTCGAGATTGATTGCCGAAGGTTTTGGAGAGAATTTCAATACGAACGTTGGCTTGAGGGGCGTTGAAGGCGGCGACGATATTTTCGATGACTTCAAATTGAGTGGAGAGATCTTGGACTATGATTTTATTATTTTTTTCAACGAGAATGACTTTTCCCTCTGGAGAGATCACTCCCTCAAGCGCGGCCTTGAGCGATTGAGTCTCCTCAGGGGCAACGGAATAGGTGCGAGTGATTTTACTCTTCTCCTGTGCGAGAAGAGGGAGGAGGAGAGAGAGGGTTAAAATAAGGAGAGCGTTGAAGATCGAGCGGATCATGAGGGATATTCAATTATGGGTTCTGTTGCAAAAACAATAAATGAGGGCACGGTGAGATGTAAGGGGTAAATCAGGCATTTAATCCAAAGAGATTTTCAATGAATTTGTTTTGGGCTAAAACATCATCTTTTGAAACATATTTAACACGACCTTTTCGGATCATGTGCATCTCATCAATTCTTCAAGTTGGCGATAGCTCAACGGATAGCGCAGATACCATCTCACGCACAAAATAATTATTTCGGGTAAATAGTGGCTCCACTTGAACGGATTCTTCATTTTTAAACCCTATCTAACTCCTTCTCTTTGTTACAGTTATTGTTTTTGCAACAGAACCGAAATTATGATGTAGGCTTGAGGACGCGGCGCTTTTTAGTTGATGAAACGACGCCTGTTTTGTGTTTTTTTTCTTCTTTACGGAGGAATTCGCACAAGTCATGGAGGTTGTGATTGAATCGAGCCGAGAGTTTATTGCGGGTGGCTCTGACTTCGTCTACAATGTAATCTTTAATCATAATTATTCTCCCATAAGTTCTGTTGGCGTGCAAATAATAGGGCATTGAAATCCCTCGCTCGAAAGGAGCTCTCGCACATGAAAATAAATTTCAGCGTTGGCGATATGCCGACAGTTCCATGTCATCAAATAATCGCATTCGTTTTCAGCAGCAACAGCGATATGGATAGCATCGGCAAATGCTTTTTTTGGAATTATCTTTTTTATGAGCAAGCTGCCGGCAATAACTTCGGCTTCTTTGGTTACCTTTAAAATGGATATTCCCTTGATTGCTTCCATTCGATCTTTAATCGCTAAAGGATCTCCCCCCTTGCACTCTTGAATGACTAATTCTGATACATACATCGAAAAATGGGATTGCCTTGTTGTCCACCACTCTTTTGTAATTTGTTGATGCCCGGCTATGATTAAGTCTCTGCTTGACCAGGCTGTTAAATAGCTGGGAATCGTTGTTTCAATGTAAACAGAGGGACGCACAGTCTCAGCTTACCCGTATAAAACTCCAGAATCAATCACGTTTTATCTCCTAATTGGGTTCTGTTGCAAAAACAATAGATGAGGGCACGGTGAGATGTAAGGGGTAAATAGTGGCGCCACTTGAACGGATTCTTCATTTTTAAACCCTATCTAACTCCTTCTCTTTGTTACAGTTATTGTTTTTGCAACAGAACCCTAAAAACTGTTTATCCGTTGAGGGAGGATTGGAGGTGCCAGAGGAATTCGCAGTTTCCATCGGTCCCCGTGATCGGGGAGGGGGCGATTCCAACGCTTTTAATCGGGTAGCTCTGAATCCATTCGAGAAGATCGTCGACAACTTTCTGTTGGACGGCCGGATCTCGGATGATCCCCCCTTTTCCAATCTCTTTTTTGCCTGCTTCAAATTGCGGCTTAATCAAGGCGACGATCCACCCTCCCGGTTTGAGGAGGGTCATCGCGGGAGGAAGAATGAGTTTCAGGGAGATAAAGGAGACATCGGTGACGATGGCATCAAACTTTTCAGGATAATCGGCAGCGGTCAGATAGCGGGCATTACATTTTTCGATGACCGTGACTCGTGGATCTGAACGAATTTTCCAGTCCAGTTGTCCATGGCCTACATCCAAAGCGACGACATGGGCGGCTCCTTTTTGAAGCAGACAATCGGTGAATCCTCCCGTGGAGGCTCCGATATCGATACAATGGCATCCGGTAGGATTGAGAGAAAATGTTTTGAGGGCCCCCTCGAGTTTAAGTCCCCCTCTGCCGACATAGAGATCAACGCCCCGGTATTCGATCTCGGTTTCTGGAGGAAATAAGGTGCTCGGTTTTTCAATTCGGTTGCCTTTTACGAAAACCAATCCGGCCATGATTGCCCGCTGGGCTTTTTCCCGAGTCGGAAGGAGTCCTTGATCGACGAGAAGTTTATCAATGCGTTCTTTTGGCATAAAACAGGGAGTTCACCATGAAGATAGGGAGAGGCAAAGGAAAAAGAGGTAATTTATTATTTAAAAAAGTGAAAAAATGATTGTAAGTATCTGATTAATAGTTTATTAAGATAGGTACTTTGAGTAGAAAACAACAAATTCGCTATCATTTTGTTTGCATTATTTTGCAAACGATAACGCTTCGCTTCAAACGAATCCCTTTTTATTTAGGGGGTCTTTATCGGGCTTTAGTGGTTCGCCAGTAGATTCATAAACTGGAGTCGGAAGAAGTAAATTCGACCCCACCCATTAGAGATGAACCAAGCGACTCTTTGTTCTGGCTCACCTAGTTTATGTTATAGTTCAAATAACTTCTGACGCGATTGATCCATCCGGGGAGCCATCGCTCTTCCTTACGTTCAGGAGGGGAATTTTTGACTCGTTGAGTGAGAACGATTTCTGCGGAGTGAGAGAATTGAAAGAGCGCGCCAGCACGATCTGAATCTTTCATTTTTTCTAAGACTTGGAGGAGTCCCCATCCTTGATTTTGATATCGCTCCGTTTCTTTCGTTCCCTCCCCTTTAAAATTGACATAGTCGATGAGCGCGAAGAGTCCTGCGGGGATTGTGGTGAGAAGATGAAATCGAGCGGTGACGGCGGCTCGATTTTTTTCTTCCGTTTTTTCGAGCATGAGGGGAAGAGCATTTTGGAGGCGAAGGATTGAGAAACGGGCTTGGAGGGCGATTGTGCTTTGGAGGATTCTTTTGAGTTCACCCATTCTTTTATCTTGAGGGTTTTTGACTGCTTTTAAAAACTCCTCCTGATTGTGCCAAGGGCAAGGGGGATTTTTCTGAAGCCAAAAAGGAAGGAAAACACCGTTTTGTTGAAGGAAGATCAGTAACTTCGGGAAACTTTCATCGAACAGTTTTTTTTCAGTCGCAGGATACCAGATAAAGTGATTAATTCCAAGGGAGGCAAAGTTTTCTCCACTGTTCCATGAGGTGAGACCGTTGATCGTTCCGTTGCACTCATTTTTCCATATTTTATTGCCAATTTGTAAAGCGGTGGAATCAGAGATTTCAAGGAGCGGGTCAACTGCGAGGAGGGGAAGGGTAAGCAGTGTCAGTGTCAAGAAAAGGGCGTGGATCATGAGTCTTTCACTCTTTAGCTTCTTGGGAAATCTGTCAAGAGCGTTCCCTCAGCCGAGGCGGAACAACTGCGCGAAGATATCAATAACGCTAAACGCTACGAGCAACTCACCGATGAACTGACCCGTATCAACTTCGATCACACCCTTGAAAAGGGGAACTAAAATTTTCTTATGGAAGGATTAGGGCTATTCAGCTATCCATCCATCGTTTACATCAAACCGGGAGGGAGACCCATTCCGGCAGTCATTTTTCCCATCTCCCCTTGCATCTCTTTGCGCCCTTTTTCAAGGGAGTCACGGAAGGCGATGGTGATCAGATCTTCGAGCATCTCGGCATCGGCCGACTTTAAAAATTCAGGATCAATTTTGAGACTGACGAGGTTCCCGTCACCGCTCGTGACGACTTTAATTCCTCCGGATTCAGCGGAGTACTGACGCTGGGCGATTTCCCCCTGCATTTTCTGCATTTTCGATTGCATTTCTTGCGCCTGTTTCATCAATTTCATCATGTTCATACAATTTTTCCTTTAAGATTCTTCAACAACTCTTCACTCATTTTCGATTTTACCAGTTCCGACGACCGTGGCTTGAAAAAGCTCTAATGCCTCTTTAATGAGGGGGTCTTTACTATAGTCAACATCTTTCAGGGGCTTCATCGGGGGCTCAAAGGTATTCGCTTGAGGCATCTCTTTACTATCAAGGGTCATGAAGACCAGTTTGACTGTTTTACCGAGTGATTCTTTTAAGCTCTCTTCAAGTAAGGAGATATTTCGGGCTCCTTGGAGATAGGCAATTTTGGACTTGAGCCGGTCGGGGAGGGCGACCTCAAAGGTCTCAGCACGATAGCTCATGAATTGAGTCGCTTGAATCGTCGGAGCCTCCATCGCACGCTCGGCGGCAAAGAGAGCGACTGCTTTTTTCCAAGCAACCGCAGGGTCGATCTGAGGAACGGTAGGGGGGACGGCAGGAGTGGCGGGGGCTGTTTTTGCCACGGGAGCGATCTCTGGACCGGTGACGGGGAGTGGGGGCTTCGCAGTCGCAGGGGGAGGAGAAACGGGAGCGATCGCAGGGGGAGTGGAAAAAGAGGTGGGGGAAGAGTTCTCTCCTGATCCGATACGAGAGAGGATCGCTTCAATGGAAACCTTTTCACGGAGACGACTCATTTGAATCAGAGCGACCTCAAAGAGAACCTCTTTAGCAGAACCAAAGCGGAGACGTCCTTCGAGGAGGGTTAACTCTTCGATCACTTGATAAAGAGCGGAGGTTGAAATTAAAGGGGTGAGCTCTTTAAGGATGAGTTGTTCTTGGGAGGAGATCTCCGATTGGAGAATATCGGGAGAGATTTGATAAATCGTCAGATTTCTAAAAAAACGGGTGAGATCTTGAGTGAGACGACTGAGATCTTTCCCTGCTTTAATTAGGGAACGACCTTGAATAATCGACTGTGCGGAATCCCCTTGAACAACCGCTTTTGCCAGTTGGGCAATCGGTTCGATGCCGCTGAGTCCAAACATTTGCAGGACATGATCCTCTTTGACTTCAGTCCCGTAGAAGCTTACGGCCTGATCGAGCGCGACCTCGGCATCTCTTAATCCCCCCTCGGCATAACGGGCGATGGCGGTGAGTGCTGCCGGTTCGGTCTTAATTTTCTCCCAGTCACAGATCTTTTGCAGATGTTCGGCAATGAGAATATCCGGAATTCGACGCAAATCAAAGCGTTGGCAACGGGAGAGAATCGTCGCCGGAAGTTTATGAACTTCCGTGGTGGCAAAAACAAATTTGACGTGGGCAGGGGGCTCTTCGAGGGTTTTAAGGAGGGCATTAAAGGCAGCATCGGAGAGCATGTGCACCTCATCGATATAATAGATCTTATACTTCCCTTTGACTGGGGCGTATTTTACCTTTTCACGGAGTTCACGGACCTGTTCAACTCCGTTATTGGAGGCTCCATCGATTTCAAGAACATCTAGCGAACGTCCCTCTGCGATTTCTTGGCAGAGTTCGTCGTTATTATCAAAATCGATTCGCGGGCCATTGGGGGCATTTAAGGCTTTGGAAAGAATTCGGGCGAGCGAGGTTTTGCCTGTTCCTCGGGGGCCGACGAACAGATAAGCCTGAGCGATGCGCTGATGTTTAATTGCATTCGAGAGCGTCTGCGTGACATGATCCTGGCCGACGACCTCTTCAAAAGTTTGAGGGCGATATTTTCTCGCAAAGACTTGATAAGGGGTCGCAGCCATAGGGATAATTATTTAAAGAACTCCTTGGCTTTATGGAAAAATGATTTTTCCTGAGGATTACTATCCTCATTACAGGCATTGAGAAACTCTTGAAGCTTTTCGATCTGAAGGTCATTTAATTTTGAGGGAACTTCGACATAAATTTTAAGAATCAGATCGCCAAGTCCACGATTACGGAGATCAGGAACCCCTTTCGAACGCAGTCGAAAGGCTTTACCGGATTGAGTTCCCGCTGGGATTTTCAGCATTGCGGCCCCTTCTAAGGTCGGGACTTTAATCTCTCCCCCCAAAGCAGCCTTTCCAAAACTAATCGGGATTTCGCAATGGAGATCGTTTCCATCGCGTTGAAAAAGTTCGTGGGCTTTGACTCGGATCACGACATGAAGATCGCCGGCGGCTGAGCCCTGGGTTCCCCCTTCGCCATGTCCCGTCAGTCTTAGGCGAGCTCCGGTATCGACACCGGCAGGGATTTTAACTTTAAGTTTGCTGGTTTTATCTTGGCGGCCATCGCCTTTACATTTGACACAGACCTTATCGACCGTTTCTCCTGCCCCTTGGCAACGGGGACAGGTTTGAGCGACGGTAAAAAATCCACGCGAAACGGCTACTTGACCGCGACCCCCGCAGGTAGGACATTTATGGCGTTTCGTTCCCGGTTCAGCCCCCGCTCCTTTGCAATGATCGCAGGTTTCTGGTTTGGTGACCGTGATCTCTTTTTCACATCCACGAGCCGCCTCTTCCAAGGTGATCTCCATATCATAGCGGAGATCCGATCCGCGACCCCGTTCTGCACCACCACCGCCAAAGGCATCTTCAAAGATACTTCCGAAGATTCCGCCGCCACCGCCTCCTCCTTGGCTTCCGAAAACCTCACGGAAGACATCAAAAGGATCATGGAATCCGGCTCCTCCGCCCCCTCCGCCCCCGAAACCGCTCGCACTGGCTCCGCCCCCTTGAGTAAAGGCGGCATGACCGAAACGATCGTAGGCCGCCTTTTTGTCGGGATTGCTTAAGGCTTCATAGGCTTCGCCTAGTTCTTTAAATTTTTCTTCAGCCGTTTTATCTCCGGGATTTTTATCGGGGTGAAATTTGACTGCAAGTTTACGATAAGATTTTTTGATCTCTTCTTCGGAGGCACCTCGTGAAACCCCTAGGATTTCGTAATAATCGCGTTTTGTGGCCATAGGATTCGTTATTCAGCGGAGGATTCAGGAGACTTAGCGACAAAAACAGCGGCTGGGCGCATGAGGCGATCTTTTAATTTATAACCTTTACGGGTCTGGCTCATGATCGTCCCTTCGGGATATTCTGTCGTTTCATGATGGCCTAGGGCATCATGAAGATGGGGATCGAACTCCTGACCGACGGCATCAATCGATTCGAGTCCGTTATCTTTCAAAAATTGGTTTAATTGCATTTGAACCATTTGAAATCCGTAAGCAACCGATTTTGCATCTTGGGCACTTTGAGCCGACTGTAATCCAAGTTCAAAATTATCGATGACCGGAAGCAGCTCTTCCAGAAGACCTTCCGCGGCATATTTCAAAGCCTCTTCTTTTTCTTTTTGCATCCGTTTACGGGAATTATCCCAGTCCGCAGACATCCGGAGCAGTCGGTCTTGAAGTTCAACCGCCTTTGAGGCGAGTTCTTCCGTTTTCTTCAACAGTTCAGAACTGACGAGGATAAAGGCTGGATTTTGATCGTTATAAATTTGTTCATTCATGATTTTTAGATTCTTCGGATGATCGCCAAGGTGATATCATCCATTTGGTTCTGACCTTCGCTATGTTGGCGTACTTTCTCGACAATCGAGTCAAGAAGATCGAAAGCTAAAACGGAACTTCCATTTTTCAATAACGAAATTAGATTTTCTCTTCCAAACTCTTCTCCAAGATTATTGTGGGCTTCGGAAACTCCATCGGTGTAAAGCAACAGGGTATCGCCTTGATCGAGAAATAGTGTTTTTTCGTCGATGACCTCATCGAAAATCTCTCCTTCATCAATTCCTAGTGCGAGTCCAGAAGATTTAATTTCGGTGGTATCTCCGAATTTTTTATTAAAAAGCAGCGGAAGCTCATGGCCTGCGCGGGAGAGCTTAATCTCGTGATTCTTTTTGTTAATCACCAGATAGATCATGGTGATGAACATATCTTTTTTAATATCGGGACTGATTTGACGATTGACCGCTTTCAGAACCTCGGAAGGAGAGGTATTTCCAATCGCTTTACTGCGAAGGATACTTCGACACATCGCCATAATAATCGAGGCAGGAACCCCTTTTCCAGAGACATCGGCAATGGCGATTCCGTAGTGATCGGCATCGATTTCGATGAAGTCAAAATAGTCCCCACTGAGTTGGCGTGCGGCATAGTTACGCCCGACAACGTCAAATCCATCAATTTTGGGAGACTGTCTTGGAAGCAGAATCTTCTGAATTTCGCTTGCGAGCTCGAGATCGGCATCCAACTTTTGGCTTTCCATGAGTTGGCGATAGGTTTTCATGCTATGGATCGCAAAAGAGGCTTGCTCCCCGATGGATTTAAGCATTTCAAAGTCGGTCTCTCGAAAAGGGGTATTATCGATTCGATTCGCAAGGGCAAGAACTCCAATCGGTTCATTTTGGTAGCTTAACGGAACCGCAAGCATCGACTTCATTCTCATCGAGTCATCTTTAAACTTTGGAAATCGGTTATCATGAGTGGTATCTGGAATCCACAGATATCGCTTCTCCCGGCAAACTTGAGCAATCAGGCTTTGAGAGGAGAAATGAATACTCTCGGTTTTTAAAAAACTTTCTAAAAAATCCCATTGGGTCATGATCTTCTGTTCCGTCGCGTCATCAATCGGAAAGGGGGGAGGAAAAATTCCGTGAACCACTTCAACCACCAATTTTTTAGTTTTTGGATTCAGTAAATAAATAATTCCACCGCGAGCTTCAGTCACTTTTTCAGCCCCGTTTAAAACGGTTTGAAGCATGTAATCGAGATCCATCCCATCGGTCATGGCATCTCCCAGATTATGTAAAAAATCGAAGATTACTTTTTTCTCGTTTTGCAGCGTTTTGCAGCGTTCACGGAGTTCCATTTCGCGAACATCAGTAAGATACCAACGTCTCCAAAACCATCCGCTTAACAAAAGCAGCGCAACTATGAGAATCCAGATCATTGAGGCATTAGGGGTTTAACCCCAAATCATCTTTAAGGTAAGCGACAACATCTTTAAACTTACATAAATTATTCGTATCAACCTCAATCAACATTTCATGAGCCTCCAACATTTGTTGCCCTGCTTCTTTTTTTGATAAAGTCGGTTCTGCTTGAACTTTGAGAGAGTTCACATCGATTTCCACAGCTTGCAACTGAATGGTAAAAAGGCGATCAAGTCCTAGATTTTGCATCAGTTCAATATTACGGGTATTAGCGTTCAGTACATGGAGTTGTCCCCCTTTTTTACGAAGGGAGGAACCGAGCATGGCAAGGGTGCCAAGAAAGGTACTATCGAGATAAGTACATTCCTTTAGATCGACATTAAAGTCATCGGTTCCATTGGGGATCACCCCCAAATAAAAGGACTTCAGTTGATGAGCATTTTGAAATGACCCTCTACCGACGACACGAACCGTTGCTTTTTTAGCTTCAGCACAAACAAGGATTTGAGAAATATCCACCTGAAGAATATAAAAAAAGTGTGATTATAGTCAATCCACGAATAACGAGGCTGATTTTGTGCTTGATTTGCTTCCATATTAAACATCCCCCGGCCTAGACGCGACCACTAATGGGCTGATGGGTTTCAATCAGTGTGATTCTGCGTTAAATTACTCTCCCTTACAAATCTTCGATTTGGTTGTGCCCCGTACAAAACTTTGTTTTGGTTGAATCCCTGCTACCCCAATCCAATAAAGAGGTTTAAGCTATTCAGCTAACAGGCTATCGAGCGATCAGTCTGACTCCCTCCCAGTCTTCCGCGAATGCGGTGCATAACCAAGGGGTCGGTGGAGAATGGACGGGGATGCAAGCTTACATCAACCAACGATCATGCCCCATCCATCCCTTGGTTATTAGGGGTCATAGTTGAGATTCGGTCGGAGCCACTTCTCTACTTCGTCAATCGGGGTCCCGGTTCTCAGAGAGTAGTCGACGATCTGATCTCGATCAATTCGCCCGACAGCAAAGTATCGTGATTCAGGATGGGCAAAGTAAAATCCTGAGACAGAGCTGGCCGGGAACATTGCACAGCTTTCGGTAAGTTCGATGGTCGTATTTTGAGGAACCTTTAAGAGATCAAAGAGAATCCGTTTTTCGGTATGATCGGGGCAGGCGGGATAGCCGGGGGCCGGTCGTATCCCTCGGTACTCTTCGCGGATCAGAGCCTCGGAGTCGAGGTTTTCAGTTTTTCCGTAGCCCCAGAGATCTCTCACATGCTTGTGCATGTATTCGGCAAAGGCCTCGGCCAAGCGATCGGCAAGGGCCTTGACCATGATGCTCTTGTAGTCATCTAAATTCTTTTCACATTCCTTGGCAAATTCCTCGACTCCAATTCCTGCCGTTACCGCAAATCCACCGAAGTAATCAACAACCCCTGAATCCTTGGAGGTGATGAAGTCGGCAAGTGCATAGTTCGGCTTGCCGTCGGTGCGGGGAAGCTGTTGGCGCAAGGTATGAAATTTAGTCAAGATCTGGCTTCGTGATTCATCGGAGTAGATTTCGATATCATCGCCGACGCGATTCGCCGGGAATAGACCGATTACCGCTTTTCCATGGATACGATTGGAATCGAGCATCTCCTTGAGAATGACTTGAGCTTCATCAAAAAGTTTTTTCGCTTCAACTCCGACAAATTCATCCTCAAAAATTTTCGGATAACGACCGCGAAGCTCCCAAGCATGGAAAAAGGGAGACCAGTCGATGTACTCAATCAGTTTTTTGAGATCGAAATCTTCAAAGACTTGAATCCCGAGCTGAGTCGGCTTTTGAATCGGAAAATCGGCAGGAGACCACGTATAGGCATTTTTTCGAGCCTCGACGATCGAGCTGAGTTTTGCTTGAGAGGCTCGTGTGGCATAGTCCTCACGAATTTTTTGATAATCGGCCTCCACCTCTTTGAGATAGGCGGGACGCATCTCATCCGAAAGGAGTTTCGTCATGACTCCGACCACGCGAGAGGCATCAATCACATGAATGATCGGATGATCGTAATGCTGGGTGATTTTAATCGCAGTATGCGCCTTACTGGTGGTCGCTCCTCCAATTAAAAGAGGGAGATCGAAACCGGTGCGCTTCATCTCTTTGGCGACATGGATCATCTCATCGAGAGAAGGGGTAATCAGACCACTTAATCCGATCACTTGCACCCCATGTTCTTTCGCCGAGGCTAAAATCTTATCACAGGAGACCATGACCCCGAGATCGATCACGTCATAATTATTACAAGCAAGGACGACTCCGACAATATTCTTGCCGATATCATGAACATCCCCTTTGACCGTCGCCATAATAATTTTGGCTTTTGCTTTATCCCCCTCTTTCTTTTCTGCCTCCATGTAGGGGAGGAGATAGGCCACCGACTTTTTCATCACTCGAGCGCTTTTGACAACTTGAGGAAGAAACATCTTTCCGGCTCCAAAAAGATCGCCGACTATTTTCATTCCCTCCATCAACGGACCTTCAATAACGAGGAGCGGTCTCTGATATTTTTGTCGGGCCTCTTCGGTATCGAGGTCGATAAAGTCGACGATTCCCTTCACTAAAGCATGCGCGAGACGTTTTTCGACCGGCTCACTTCGCCACGCCTCATCGACTTTGGCCTCCGTCGGATCTTTCTTTTTGACCGACTCTCCAAAGTTAACGAGTCGTTCCGTCGCATCGGGGCGACGATTTAAAATCACATCCTCAACGAGAACTAATAACTCTTTCGGAACCTCTTCATAAACCTCCAGAAGTCCGGCATTGACGATCCCCATGTCGAGACCGGCTTGAATGGCATGATAAAGAAAAGCGCTATGCATCGCTTCGCGAACGGTATTGTTTCCTCGAAAGCTGAATGAGATGTTGCTGATTCCCCCGCTGACTTTTGCGTAAGGAAGATTTTCTTTAATCCAACGGGTCGCATTGATGAAATCGTTCGCATAATTATTATGCTCCTCGATCCCCGTCGCTACGGTTAAGATATTCGGGTCAAAAATGATATCCTGCGGAGGGAATCCGATCTTTTGGGTTAAAAGATCGTAGGATCGTTTGCAGATTGCGATCTTCTTTTCAAACGTATCGGCCTGACCTTTTTCATCGAAAGCCATGACCACCGTAGCCGCGCCATAACGCATCACTTTCTGTGCCAATTCTAAAAACTTTTCTTCCCCTTCTTTCAGACTGATCGAGTTGACAATCCCTTTTCCTTGAAGACATTGCAGACCGGCCTCGATGACCTCCCACTTTGAGGAATCGATCATAATCGGAACTTTAGCAATATCTGGCTCACTCGCGACAAGGTTGACAAACTTAGTCATCGCAGCAACCCCATCTAACATCCCTTCATCCATGTTAATATCGATGATTTGCGCACCGTTATCGACCTGTTGACGGGCAACCGCGAGGGCCTCTTCGTACTGTTGATTGAGAATCAGTTTGGCAAACTTCGGCGAGCCGGTGACATTCGCTCGTTCGCCGATATTAATGAAATTGGTCTCTTTCGTTTGCGTAAACGGTTCCATTCCGGAAAGGCGGAGGAGAGGGGGGATCGTCGGGCGTTGACGCGGCTTACAGCCTTCGACCGCTTTTTTAATCGCAGCGATATGATCGGGAGTGGTTCCGCAGCAACCGCCAATGATGTTAATAAATCCCGTCTCTGCCCAAGGGAGAATTTGGGGGGCCAAGGTTTCAGGAACCTCGGAAAAACCGGTAGGAGACAACGGGGAGGGGAGTCCTGCGTTGGGATAGAAACAGGTATAAGCATCCGAAATTTTAGAAAGCTCTTCGACATAGGCACGCATCAGATCCGGTCCTAACGCACAGTTTAACCCAATGGTTAACGGTTTGACATGCGAAACCGAATTCCAAAAGGCTTCGCTTGTTTGTCCTGTCAAGGTTCGACCACTTTTATCGGTAATCGTTCCAGAGATCATGATCGGAAGCTCTTTTCCTAATCGAGCCAAAACCTCTTGAGTCGCATAAAGAGCAGCCTTGGCATTGAGCGTATCAAAAATAGTTTCAACCAAAATCAGGTCAATCCCTCCTTCAATGAGCGCCTCCAGTTGCTCCGTGTACGATTTACAGAGTTGTCGAAAGTTTACGGAACGAAAGCTGGGATCATTGACATCCGGAGAAAGCGATGCCGTCACCGGCATCGGTCCAATGGCTCCTGCAACAAATCTTTGTAAGCCAGTCTTTGCCGTCGATTCATCCGCGGCTTGGCGAGCGATGCGGGCTGCTGCGAGATTCAAATCTCGTGTGAGTTGAACCAAGAAAGGATCATGAATGACCTCTTCAAAAAAGCCCTGATCTTTCTTTTTTCCCTCTTCGTGGTTTTTAAAGAAAAAGTCATGTTGCCCAATAGAAGTGGCGCTGAAGGTGTTGGTCTCAACGATATCGACCCCGGCAGCAAAATATTTTTGATGGATCTCAAGAATCACCTCCGGTTTCGTGAGCAGAAGAAGCTCGTTATTCCCCTTAAGATCCTTTCCCTTCCAATCCTTGAAACGCTCTCCGCGAAAGTCTTTTTCCTCCAGCTTATACTGCTGAATCATTGTCCCCATCGCGCCATCGATGTAGGCAATGCGTTCCTGAAGGATTTTTTCGAGTGGATGGAGGGACTTAGTTGAGCTCATAGAGGAAGGGACAAATTAGGGACGTTGAGCCCTTTCCGTCAAATGCTTAAATCAAACGATTCGAAGGAGTTGCAGGAACCTCCTGAAATCATATAAACATCTGCCACTCAATCGATTAGGAAAAAAATACAATTTAAAACATTTTCACGCGAAGCCGCGAAGTTGCCCAAGGCTCCTCCCGAAAAGGCAAATGATTTATTAAATTTTTTCTTTTCGAAATTCCTGTGGGGAGAACCTTGGGAAGCTTTGTGGCTTTGCGTGAAAAATGGTTTTAAATCATTTTCCCGCCTCCATCGACCTCTCAAAACAGATCCTATTTTGGACACGATTCGGTTTAACACACTATTTTGTATGAGAAATCGGTTAAATTTCTGATTTCTTGATTTTATATCTCATTAATCCAACTGCAATAAAGAGAATTTCGAGAAAGACATAGCCGATGACATATTGAAATCCACCAACCCCAAAGCCGTAGCTATGAAGTCCCACTCCAAGGACGAAATTGACTCCGTACCAAGCCATCAGAACACATTGAAAGGCGATGATCGATCCTACGGCCACCCCGAGATCACTCCACCATCCCGCCATTTTCCCGTGAAGCAGAATCAGATAGGAAAGAAAGGCGATCAATGCCCAGGTCTCTTTCGGATCCCAATCCCAAAAACGTCCCCAGGAATAATTTGCCCAAACCGCCCCTAAGAGAGTTCCGGTTGCGATTAATAAAACACCGATTTGAAGGGCTCGATAGTTATAAAAGAATAGTAAATCACTCTCTTTTTTCAGATTTTTAAAGGACGTCTGCCAAATCGCCATATGCGAAATTGCCAACGATAAGGCAAAGGCCGCGTAGCTCAAGGTGATGGTCAAAACATGAACCGTGAGCCAGAAATTATTTCGAAGAACAGGGACGAGAGGATGAATCGCACTACTAAAAATAGAGGATTGGGTATCGGCTAAAATGAGAGAGATGACTGCAACGGGACAGGCGGCCAAGAGGAACTGTCTTTTCCGATAGATCGCCTCTAAAATAAGGGCAAAGAGAACGACCCCAAAGGCGCACCAAATGATCGTCTCATACATATTCGTCACGGGAGGCCGTCCAGAGATCAAGGTTCGTGTCACGAATCCGTAGATCTGAAATCCAAATCCACTGAGTACCATTCCCCATCCGAGTCGATAGCCGAGATCCTCCTGCCAACGAGCGGTGAGGAGAAGGATGAGCAGGCCGATTGCGTAACAGATCCAGGCTTTGCGAAAGGGATGAAGCTCTGAATAGCGATACTCTTTTTCTAAAATCGAGCTCGTCGGATAGACCTCAGGACTCAAAGAGCGAAGCTCTTGGGCAAACTCGATAATCTGTTTTTGGAAAAGCTCCTGGTTATTTTCAAGATATGAGGTCTTGATTCCCTCATAATAGCCGTTGAGTTTCTGAGCAATGGCAGCTCCATAAATCTCTTCAGTCCTCTCTAAGGTTGTCCAATGTCCCCCCTTTTGATTCGGATGCGGAACAATTTCAAAGGTTCGACCCAGTGACAGATTTTCGAAAAGCGATAGTTTACTTGAGAGCGATTCAATCTCTTTTTGAGTGCGGTCTAATTGAGGGTTTGCCTTACGCATCCGCATTTCACGGACCTCCTTGAGCTTCATTAAGTAGGCTGAGTTCACCTGAAGGGATTCAAAAGAAAAACGGGAGACTTTAGGATCTAAGCCTAGCTCTTCAACAAGTGGGCGATAGTTCACCAGAATCAGCGGCTCTTTTTTCCACGGCTCCGGATTGAACCAGATCCCTAAAATAACCTCCTGAGCGGTAAACTTTTTCTCATCAGAGGGTCTCGTAAAGGAGGAACGTCCACTGAGGCTCATCAGTGATTCTTGTGTCATCGTCGTTAACGGTTTCTTCCGTCCCTGTTCCTGAATCGCAATTTGCCATAAATCGGGAGAGTTCCAGGCCAAAAGAGGCTGGAGAAGAACGGTCAATAGGATAAAAAATGAACTTTTTTTCATACGGATTTTTTTTCAGGGTTATTTTTTTTATTCGGGTCTTTAAAATAAAACATGACGATAATCCCAAAAGAGATCATTAACGATCCAATCCATTTTAAGGGCCATCCGGGATCAAAGAGAACTTGGAGCGTCGACTCCTCAAGATTCTCCGGATTCCAAGAGGCTTGTGAAAATTTATAGTTCATTCCGACCACAGAGCGCCAAAAGCCGCCGGGATAGGTGGCAGGATAGTTCATCTCCGCGTGATCTTCACGGGCGACCCGTCGATTAGAATCATAAAACCAAAGGGTGCTGATAAATCCTGCCGGAGTATCACTCCCTTCATCACGAGGGACCTCAAAGTGGTTGAGTTGAACTCCGAAATCAATCGGCCGTGTTTTGAGTCCAAAGGCGAGTTGGATCACTTGCGTCGAAGAAATTGCCATCGTCTCGGTTTCACCGGAAAGAATCCATTTCGGTTCGTTTAACGGTTTCTTTTCAGGATCGAGGAGTTGCACCCGAACTCCAGGAGTTAAATTCGGTGCCGGGTCCTTTTGCGGTTCGATTTGATACTGAAGCAATGACTTCACCCCAATATGCTTCACCTCAACCGCCCACGGGCCCCAGCCTGTGGAAACAGGAACTCCAACGGTCAGCTTGCCTTTGGCATAGGAGGCTCCATTGCGAATCAATGAAAAGCTAAGATTTTGAGCATCCAAGGGAGCGACCACGAGATGCGGGCGAGGATCAATCGACTGTTTGCCCTCGAGACGAATTAAAATCGCCGGATTTTCCGGGGAGTTCGATTTCGTGCTTGGCCTTCCCTCTTTGATCTCAAAATCGGGCCAATAACCGTTTACCGTCGCTTGAATCTTTGATGAACGCAGATCGATTTTTTGAGGGAATTTTGTTCCGAGGGCGAATCGCTCCTGTTTCCCCTCCGGGGTTTGTAGAGTGATGAAGAGTGCTTTTTTCTCATCGCTTTCAACTCGAAAGAGGTACCCGCTAAAAAGACCGGAGGTATTTGAAATAATCGGCTGAACTTTCTCAAAAACCATTTGAGTTTCACTCCATTGATTCATCCTCTTTTCGAATTGAACAAGATCATTGACCCAAACAATCCGTGCCATTTGAAAAAAGTCGGTGATTTGAGGTTCTGCCGTCGCCGCAATAAAGGGGAAAGAGATCTTTTGACCAGCCATAGGACTGGAAAGCTCAAGGATTGACCCATAAGCCGCCTCCGGTTCTGTTGAGGGAACCAGTTGAGGGACTCGAGCCAGCTGCGCCGAGTGAGCGTCGACGCGAAGGGAAAGCTTCGAGTCTGGAATCGTAAAGGTGCGCGGATTCTTCTCAGAGAGTTTTAAGGTTTCAACGGGGAGGGGAATACTATAAAAATTTTGGTCTTTGGGACTTTGAACAATCATGACCGATTCATTCTGAGTCAGTCGAAAAACCGGCTCCTCTCCCTTTTTAAGATTGGCAAAGGCCTCGAATCCGAACCAACTTCCGATCATCGCACCGAACAAAAGGGTAATAATTCCAAAGTGAGTAATGACAAACCCATAGTGTTTTCTTTTCCAAGGGAGACGGGTGAGGGTGACGCAAAAGAGATTAATACAGAGGCAGATTAACCAGACATGAAACCATGGGGCATGGTAGATGTAGTTTTTTGCGAGATCTGCGGTCCACTTCGACTCCATGATTGTTGCCGTCGCACAGGCGACGGCGATCGTCGTCAGGAGAATACCGGCCCATTGAATCGAACCCAGAAAGAGAATTAATCTCCAGGTTTCCGGATAGTTCTTTCGAAATTGAATGATATCAAAAGGCATAAGCCGATTCCTTACTGAAGCTCAAGTTCTTCAGCATCCGACTTCACTTTGGCTTCTGATTTTTGAGTTTGAGTGAGAATCTCGATCTTTTGCTCCGCCTCAGAGAGTTTTTCTTGGCAAAACTGCACCAGCTTCATCCCCTCTTCATAGCGAAGAATCAATTGGTCTAAAGGCAATTGATCATTTTCCATCTGTTCGACCGTCGTTTCTAACTGCTCGATCGCCTCTTCAAATTTAAGGGACTTATTTTCTTTAGATGTTTTCACTTAGAAACAAATAGCCCCAATCGAACTCTTGGCAAGTCACTGCCGAAAATAAATAAACCGATTTCAGGCATTGGGAAATGGGGTCAAACCGCCGATGGACACGGATCAACACGGATTTAAAACCTTTGTGTTCTTCGAGCCTTTGTGTGAGATACTCCCCTGTCTTTGAAATGCCTTCAGCGATTTAGCTTTTTTTGAATAAAGCTTAGGGAAGGAGGGT
>CAMCSM010000053.1 GCA_945877805.1 Methylacidiphilum caldifontis
CAAGAAATGGGTTTAAAACTAAAGCTTCAACGCCTTGAGAATCGATTCCAAATTCGAAGGCACACCCGTCACTCCATTCGGAGAAACCCGAATCGCCGTGTCCGGATCTTTCAATCCATGCCCCGTCAGCGTCGCGGTGATGATACTTCCGGCAGGAATCTTTCCCTCACGATGGGCCTTCATAATCCCTGCGGCCGAGGCCGCAGAGGCCGGCTCCGCAAAGATCCCCTCCGATTGTGCGATCAATCGATACCCCTCTAAAATCTCTTCATCGGTCACCTTATCGATCTGACCTTGGGACTGCGCAATCGCACTCTTCGCTCCCTCCCAACTCGCCGGATTCCCAATCCGAATCGCCGTCGCGACGGTCTCCGGTTTCTCAATAATCCGGTTCTCCACAATCGGGGCCGACCCTGCCGCTTGATACCCAAACATCTTCGGCGTTCGGGTCGTAATCTTATCGTTAAAATATTCCTGATAGCCCCGCCAGTAAGCGGTGATATTTCCGGCATTCCCCACCGGTAAAAAATGAAAATGAGGCGCCTCCCCTAAAAAATCGCAGATCTCAAAAGCCGCAGTCTTTTGCCCCTCAATCCGCACCGGATTAATCGAGTTCACGATCTCCACCCCAGGCTGACTCCCGAGCTCTCGAACCAATCGCAGAGCCTCATCAAAATTTCCCTCAATCGCCAAAACCTTCGCCCCATAGATCATCGCTTGAGCCAATTTCCCCATCGCAATCTTTCCGTTTGGAAGAATCACCGCCGACAAGATCCCTGCTCGTGCCGCATAAGCCGCTGCCGCTGCCGAGGTATTCCCGGTGCTCGCACAAACGACCACTTGCGCCCCCCGCTCTTTCGCTTTTGAAACTGCCAACGTCATTCCACGATCCTTAAAGGAACAGGTCGGATTCAACGCCTCATATTTAAAATAAACATCGGCCTCTAAACCAATCGCCTTCGCAAATCTCGGAGCATGAATCAGCGGAGTATTTCCCTCCGACAGTGAAATTACCGGCGTCGATTCCGTCACCGGTAGACGAGAGCGATAGCGCTCAATAATCCCTTGCCATTTCATGATGAAAAATCCTCGACTCGAATCCAAACCGCAGGGGCTTGAACCACTTTTAATCCCTCTATCTCCTTTACCGCCTCCACAAACTTCTTCTCCTGCGCATCATGCAACATGATAATCAGCGGAACCCCATTCTCCTCATGCGTCTCCGGTTGAATCACCGATGAAATTCCAATTCCATGAACCCCCAAAACCGTTGCCACTTGAGCGAGAACCCCAGGCTTATCCTCGATCGTCAAACGAAGATAGTAACGTGAAATAATCTCTTCGATCTGAAGCACTTTCTTCACGAGCGGCTTACAAAAACTTAACTCCTCCTGCCTTCCTCTCCCTTTTGCAATCTCCGCAAGATCGGCCAAAACCGAACTCGTCGTCGGCGCCTCTCCCGCTCCTCGTCCATAAAACAACGCATCCCCCACCACATCCCCACGAAGCGAAATCGCATTAAAGACCCCATCGACCGAAGCCAAAACGTGCGTCAGAGGAATCAACGTAGGATTCACCCGAATCTCCAAGGTCTCCTCCAGATCGTTTTTAATAATCGCCAAAAGTTTCACCTCATATCCCAACTGCCTCGCAAAAACAATATCCTGCTGTTGAATCGATCGAATCCCCTGCGTAAAAAGTTTCGCCTCCGGAACCCACACCCCATAAGCCAACGCCGCAAGCACCGCCGCCTTATGCGCCGTGTCATGACCATCGACATCCAACGCCTCATCCGCCTCCGCATACCCCAAGCGCTTCGCATCGACGAGAACATCGGCATAAGTACGCTTCTGATCGCGCATCGTCGTTAAAATATAATTACAGGTTCCATTGATAATCCCGTGAATCGATTTCACATGATTTGCCACCAGCCCCTCCTGCAACGCCTTCAAAATCGGAATTCCCCCAGCAACACTCGCCTCAAATAAAAGTTTCTTCCCCCGCTCTCTTGCCAAACCCAAAAGCTCCTCGCCATGAGCGGCAAGCAACGCCTTATTCGCCGTGACCACATGCTTTCCTGATCGAAGAGAGGCAATGACCAATTCACGCGCCTCTTGAACCCCTCCCATTAACTCCACAATAATTTCAATTTGCGAATCGGAAACCAACTCTTTCCACGAAGGAACCAACATCGATTCAGGAACCCCTTGATCCAGCGCCTTCGATCGAGTACGCGTCGTCACCTTCGAAATCCTTAAGCGGGCACCGGTACGGCAAGCCAACAGATCCTCTTGCGATCGAAGAAATTTCCAGACCCCGCGTCCGACCGTTCCAAAGCCAGCAAGTCCAATATTAATGACAGGTTCACTCACAACCCTGATCTAACGAGATGCAATCCCGTTTGGCAAGCGAGATTGCTAGAGAAAAGAACAAAAGAACTTTCTTTTCAATTCTTGAAATAAAAGTTAGAAGACACTCATGGCCTATCTCAGTTTTATTTCAGATGAAGACCTTTGCTCAGCAGTTAATAGTCTCATTATAAAAACAAAATCTGGGATTAAAAGCTCCAAAAATGAGACGGATCGTAATGTCTTAGATCCATTTTCGCTCTTTTTTCAAATGGCATGTTCAAATGTTAATTTCGAGTCAGTAATGACCCTCGAAAAAACAAGACAAGCACAAAAAACCCTCACGAATTCAATCGGTCAGTTTCACCAAGATATTTTAGGATCGGTAAAAGATTGGAAAAATCTTGGGAAAGGAGGCATTGTCGATCTTTGTTGTCCCAAACAAAAAATTTTAGCCGAGATCAAAAACAAACATAACACCGTAAAAGGTTCCGATCTTAAAGATTATTACAATAACCTTGAAGAATTAGTAATGCACAAAGGCTCATCCTATCATGGATATATTGCTTATTTTGTTGAGATTATCCCTCACACTCCCGAACGATTTAATAAATGTTTTACCCCATCTGACAACCGAAAAAGCCTGAAAAAACGAGAAAACGAAAACATTAGAAAATGCGATGGACAAACCTTCTATCACCTTGTAACGGGAGCTCCCGATGCTTTACTACAGCTTTATAAAATTTTACCTATTATCGTTGAAAAGATGACCAAAAAAAAACCATTCCAATCAATAAGTGACCAACAAAAATTGAATGAAGTTTTTATGAAATCTTTTGGACTTGAATCATCGTTTTAGAATCAAACTTTCCGTTGAGCATTGCAATAAGACAACGCCCAATGTGGTACCCTAAATTTACAGGCACGGCATTCCCTATCTGTTTATATTGACTTGCAACAGACCCATGAAATACCCACTCATCTGGAAAAGTCTGGAGGCGTGCATACTCACGAACTCTTAACGGCCTTGTTTCTGATGGATGACAACGCTCCGTTTGTTTTTGAGCAGGATTACAAGTTAATGTCAAACTCGGTTCATCCCACGAAAGCCTCCTTGCCATCCCTGTCTTTCCTCCCCCGAGAAAAAATGATCGTCCCATATAATCTCTTTGATTCTCGTCAGACAAATCTTTCCAATATCCTCCTTCAGGAATAAGACGCATAATGGTTTTTTTTCGATCAGTATAGATTTGTCCTGATGAAGTAGGAACATTTTTAAGGGCATCTCGAAGTGTAATCGTGTAATCTTGCTCTTTAGGAAAAAAAAGGGGAATTTCTGATTTTTTTTTCACTCCTATAATGACCAGCCTCTCTCTCTTTTGAGGGACATCAAGATACTGAGATCGTAACACTCGATATGCGATGTCATAACCGATCTCATTTAATATACTGAGCATTGTTTTCAACGTTCTTCCGTCGTCGTGTTTTTCAAGACCTCTTACATTTTCACCAACAATGACACGCGGCTGAATTTCTTGAATAGCTCTCGCAAATTCAAAAAAAAGCGTTCCACGAGTATCTTCAAATCCCAATTGTTTGCCCGCATAACTAAATGCCTGACATGGAAAACCACCGGCAAGAATATCTGACATCTTTTCCCGAAAGGAGACTTTAGAGATATCTTTTTCAATGACATTCCAATGGGGTCGATTTAATCGGAGTGTTTGACATGCGTTTTTATCAATTTCGATAAGTAACTTCGAGGTTAATCCTGCATTTTCGAAGCCCAGAGCCATTCCTCCCGCTCCAGCAAAAAGCTCAACAACAGAAAGGTTTGATTTTTGCGATTTTTTTAAAACTTTAAATCCCTCAGAAGATTTATTTGTCATTTTAAAGTAAAGTTTTTTTACTTCTTCTGTCGAAAAAAGCCTATCCCCTCGTGAATTTCGAATGCCCTTAATGAGTCCTTTTTTCTCCCAGCGACGAATTGTATCAATAGATACATCTAATGAGCGAGCGACATCAGAAATCGGCTCCATTAATAAAGTTTTATTTTTTATTGAAACCATGGTAACCTTTGCATAGGCAGAGGTTACTATGGTTTCTTGAAACATTTCAAGTTGAAAATGATGATCTTCCATTTTTAATATGTAGAAGATGCAGTGACTACTCGACAAGGAGGCTGAACGCTTAGTTTAAATCATCTGAGGCCAAGCCCCTCCAATAGTGCCATAATGAATCTTGAGGCTTTCCTCATCCCCTCTTGGTTAGCCAATTCTTTAAAAAGATCGCCGAGCCCCACTCCCTACGCCGCGCGGGCGTGGCGATTGCTCTCCACAAAGGCCCCGACATCGATAATCAAGCCCACCGTTCCATCTCCCAAAATCGCCGCCCCAGAGAGCATCTTATTGCTCTTAAACTGCTCGTTCAAACTCTTGATCACGATCTCCTGTTTTCCAATCAAATCATCAACCAAAAGCGCACGCACCTCATGACCCGATTCCACGACAATCACAATCCCCTCAAATGGATCTTCTAAAGTCGATTGCACTCCAAATCGATCGGCCACTCGAACCAACGGCAGTAAGTGCCCCCGAACATTGACCATCTCCCCACGCTCGTGAACCGTCGAAAGCATCTCCTTCGTCGGACGGAACGATTCCCTCACTGAAAGCGTTGGAAGAATAAATTTCTGACCTCCCACCATGATCATCATTCCATCAATAATCGCCAAAGTCAGCGGGAGATAGATATAAAAGACCGCCCCTAATCCCGGGGTCGATTCAATCTCAATCTTTCCGCGAAGCTTTTCAATGTTCTTCTTAACAACATCCATCCCCACCCCTCGACCGGAAATATCGGTAATCACATCCGCCGTCGAAAATCCAGGGGCAAAAACAAGCTGAAAAATATCGGAATCCGGAAGGTTTGCATCAGGAGAGATCAATCCCTTTTCAATCGCCTTGGCAAGAATACGATCCTTATTCAATCCCCCTCCATCATCCCGAACCTCGATGACGATGCTCCCCCCCTTGTGATAGGCCATGAGCTGCACGGTTCCGCAACGCGCTTTTCCTCGCTTTTCGCGGGTATCTGGCATCTCGACCCCATGATCACAAGAATTTCGAATCATATGCATCAACGGATCGTTCAACTCTTCGCTGATCGTTCGATCGACTTCCGTATCCTCTCCGGAAAGAACCAAATTAATCTCTTTTCCTTGCTTGGCGGCCGTATCACGAACCACACGATTCATCTTTTGGAAGGTCGCCCGAATCGGCACCATTCGCAAAGACATCGCGGTCTTTTGCAGTTCCTTCGTAATCCGCGCCATTTGCGCCACATTACGAGTCAACTTCAGAGAGGTAATCTGACGTAAATCGGTATCTTGCGAAACTTGCGACTGAGCAATGACAAGCTCTCCGACGAGATCGACTAAATTATCCAGCTTAGAGGTCTCAATCTTAATAATTGAACCCTCGCCCGAAGGAACCTTCGCCGCATGAGCAGCGGGAGCCGCTGCCTTGGCAGGGGCCGCAACAACGGGAGCAGGAGCCTCCGCTGCCTTCGGAGCTTCAACGATAGGAGCTGAAACCACAGGAGTCGGAGCTTGAGCTGGTGCAGCCGCCACAGGAGCTGCTGCTGCTGAAACCGCACTCGGCATCCCCGCCCCAGACTTCACTGCAGCAATCGCTGTTTTGACCCGAAAAACAAGTTCCACCGTCGCCACAATAATCGGACGATTCGGCTCCCCATTATACACAATCGGCTCCAAAAGCGTCACCATCTCACGCAAGGTATCCGCACCGGTTAAAATCAAATTAATCACATCGGAATTGATCGCCATCTGCTTCGTCCGAGCGAGATCTAACAACGATTCCAACTCGTGCGCCAATTTATTCATCGGCACTAAATTCAAAAATCCTGAGCCTCCCTTAAAACTATGGAAGGCACGAAAAGTGGTATTGAGCACATCCTCATCGGTCGGATTTTCTTCAAGAACAAGAATCCCTTGCTCCACATTTTGAAGATGCTCCTTGGACTCATTAATAAACTCTTTTAAGAGCTCCAAATCATCCATATTCAATTCCAACGGAATCTCATCCCCACGAGCAACCACGGGAAGATCGGCCGCAGGAGCGGCTTGAGCAACCGGTGCGGCCTCAACAACGACAGGAGCTGACGCAGGAACCTCTGAAGCGGCAGCAGCACCCCCGCCCCCCGACTCACGCATGGCGCGAATATCTTCGTAAAACTTCTTGATCTTCCCAAGGGACTCAGCGGTATATTTATGACCGGCAATCATCAAATCTTCGACGTAAATCGCCGCCGCATCAGAAAGATCCTTTAACGCTCCATAACCTGGATCCTTCGCTGCCTTTTCTGAAATATTGGCAAAAAGATCGCGAATCGGAAACTGCCCCCGATCATCCCCCTCCTTACTAAATGAAATTTCCATGTGGAGCTGCTCAATCCATTGATCAAGCTTTGAGAGATCATTCGAATCCATGTGTGCCTCTTTTTTAAAGAATACCTGTAAAAATACACCATCTCTTCCTAATCAGCAAGCCTTAAACATAAATCGGTCAAAAACTGAAACCAAGGCTATCTCCTCAATGAAACATTCTCAACCCCACTTCAATTGCATTGAATTCCGATTTATGAATTTTAAAAATACCGTTTTAATTTGATTTTTATAAAGATTGATCTTTAAATCCCCCTTCGCTTCACTTTGTTCCACATGTTTCGACAACGCTTTATCTCTTGGCTCCTCCTCTGGACCGTCACCCTCGGCCTCATCTTCTGGGCTCCCCCTTGGATCGACTGGATTGTCCTCTCCTTCATCGGACTCTGGGGCCAAGGGGAGTTTTACTTCGCTCAACAAGCAAAAGGGATTCAAGTTTATAAAAAAATGGGCCTGCTCTTCGGACTCCTCTGGTTCCTAGGCATCGCCTTCTTCATGATCCATCGCCCCGATCTTTCTTCATTCCTCCCCTTCTACTTCCTCGGCCTTCTGACTCTCATGATCCTGACAATTCTCGGCCGCCATGTCCTGATCTTCACGCAATCCCCTAACCCGATCGCCGAGCAAGCGGGAACCCTCATGGGATTCTTCTACGTCCCTGTCCTCTTCGGTTACGTCGGACTGATCGACTTCATGAACACCGAACGCTTTGATCCCAGCATGGCGCTTCTCTATCTCCTCGCGGTTACTAAATTCACCGATGTCGGGGCCTACGTCGTAGGAAAACTGATCGGTAAGCATAAGATGATCCCCAAAATCTCTCCCGGAAAAACCTGGGAAGGGTTCTTCGGCGGAGTCCTTATCTCGACTCTCCTCAGCGTCACCCTCGCCCATTTCATCCCCGGCCTCGCCCTCCTCCAAGGGATCCATGCCTGGATCCTCGGTCTCCTGATCTCCCTCGGCAGTGTCATCGGCGATCTCGCAGAGTCGGTCGTTAAACGGGATGCCCATGTCAAAGACTCAGGACATGCCCTTCCGGGGATCGGCGGTATCCTCGACTTGATCGACAGCCTCCTCTTCACCGCCCCTGTTCTTTATCTCTACTTAAAAATTCTTCCCTATATCTAACCCTCTATGAAACGCAAACGACTCGTGATCCTCGGTTCCACTGGCTCCATCGGACTCAGCGCCCTCAAGGTCGCTCTCGATATCCCCGAACGCATGGAGGTCATCGCTCTTGCCGCGAATCGCCAAACCAAACTCCTCGCAGAGCAAACGCATACCTGGAAACCGAAAGCAATCGCCTGCTTTGACACCTCTCTGATTCCCGATCTCAAAACTCAAATCCCCTCCGATATCCCCTGCTACGGAGGCGAAGAGGGACTCATCCAACTCGCCACGATGCCCGAGGCCGATATGGTTCTCGTTGCCATCGTCGGAACCGCTGGACTTGCCCCTGCGCTCGCGGCGATTGAGGCCGGAAAGGATCTCGCCGTCGCAAGCAAAGAGATCCTCGTCATGGCCGGTGAAGCCGTCATGAATGCCGCTAAACGCAAAGGGGTCAAAATTCTTCCGGTCGACAGCGAACACAACGCTATTTTCCAATGCCTCCAAGGAGATCAACAAAACTCCGTCAAACGTCTCATCCTCACTGCCTCCGGCGGCCCCTTCCGCACCACCTCCGCCGCCGATATTGAGAACGTTACTCTCGAACAAGCGCTCAAACATCCCACTTGGACGATGGGTCAAAAGATCACCATCGACTCCGCCACGCTCTTCAATAAAGGACTCGAAATGATCGAGGCCCGATGGCTCTTCGATGTCCCGATCCAAAAGGTCGATGTCGTTGTCCATCCCCAAAGTATCGTCCACTCCTTTGTCGAATTCGAAGATGGCTCCCAACTAGCTCAACTCAGTCACTCCGACATGTGTTTTCCTATCCAATACGCTGTCACCTTCCCCGATCGACTTCCGAATCGACTCCGTCAACTCCGTCTTGAAGAGATCGGCTCCCTCACCTTTGAAGCCCCAGATACCGTCCGTTTCCCCTCCTTGAATCTTGCCCGCCTTGCGGGAGAAAAAGGGGGAACCCTCCCCGCGGTTTTTAATGCGGCCAACGAAGTCGCCGTCGAAAAGTTTCTCGCCCGAAAAATTAAATTTCCGCAGATCTGGCGCTCCGTCGAGAAAGTCATGCTCTCCCACACCAACATCGAACACCCCAGCCTCGATACAATTAAACAGGCAGACACCTGGGCGCGTCAACAGGCCGAATCGATTTTAAGTTAGCCCCTCACTCCGGAAAATAAAAACCAATCTCTCTAAGGAAAGCAGAAAAGCAGGAAAATTAGAACAAGACCTCTATTTTTTGTTTTTTCATGCCTTCATGCCTTCCTAAGAGATCTCCTTTCCGAGCCTCCCGGGGTTCCTCACTCTAAATCGGCTAAGTCATTTTTCCACAAAAAAGGCGAACTCTCGTTCACCTTTTCTGGTTCAAAATTTTAAATCGAAGTGTTACATGTGCTGGATGATGTTTTGGCCAAATTCAGAACATTTCAGTTCCGATCCGCCCTCCATCAAACGAGCAAAGTCGTAGGTCACTTTTTTGGATCCAATCGCCCCATTGACTCCTTTGAGAATCAAATCAGCGACTTCAATCCAACCCAAATGACGGAACATCATCTCGCCAGAAAGAATCACGGAGCAAGGATTCACCTTATCCAGATCGGCATACTTCGGAGCGGTTCCGTGGGTCGCTTCAAAAATGGCGTGACCAGTGACGTAATTGGCATTTCCCCCGGGGGCGATTCCAATTCCGCCGACTTGAGCCGCTAAGGCATCCGAGAGGTAATCTCCGTTCAAGTTCAAGGTGGCAATCACATCAAAATCTTCGGGACGGGTCAGAACTTGTTGGAGTGCGATATCGGCAATCGCATCTTTGACAAGGATCTTACCGGATTTGAGAGCCGCTTTTTGCTCTTCATTTGCAGCCGCTTCCCCTTTTTCCGCTTTGGTCTTTTCCCATTTAGACCAGCTGTAGGTTTCGGCAGCGAATTCGGTATCGGCTAATTGGTAGGCCCAATCACGAAATCCCCCTTCGGTGAACTTCATGATGTTTCCCTTATGGACGATCGTCAGCGATTTTTTCTTCTGAGCAATCGCATATTGAAGAGCGGAGCGAACAAGACGTTGCGTGCCTAAGCGGGAAACCGGTTTAATTCCAAGTCCGACTTCAACGGCGGAAGAGTCTTTAAGGCCAGCTTCATCGATATAGGACTGAGCTTTATCTGCGGTAGAAAAGCGGATTTTTGCAAAATCCTTGGGGAATTCTTTAGCAATAAAGTCTAAAACTTTCTGAGCCTCTGGTGAGCCCCCTTTCCACTCGATTCCGGCATAGATATCTTCGGTATTTTCACGGAAGATCACCATATCGACCTTTTCAGGATTTTTCACAGGAGAGGGAACGCCGGTGAAATACTGAACAGGGCGAAGACAGACGTAAAGATCGAGCATCTGACGAAGCGCAACATTTAAGGAGCGGATTCCTCCCCCGACCGGAGTCGTAAGAGGCCCCTTAATTCCGACTAAATAATCACGAAAAGCCTGAACTGTCTCATCCGGAAGCCAGTTGTTAAACTTTTGAAAAGCCTCTTCACCAGCGAAGACTTGCATCCATTCGACTTTCCGTTTGCCCCCGTAAGCTTTTTCGACTGCCGCATCAAAAACAGGCTGTGAGGCTTTCCAAATATCCCGTCCCGTTCCATCCCCTTGAATATAAGGGATCGTTGGCTGATCGGGAACATTTAGTTTTCCGTTTTGAATTGTGATTTTAGACATAACTCAACTTCTCCTGTTTTTAATCTGATCGTTTTATAAAGAGCGAACAAATTCGCTGATTCTCTCGACCCCTTTTTCGACATTTTCCATGCTTGTCGCATAGGAAAGACGAACGGTGGCGTCATCACCAAAAGCGATACCGGGAACCATCGCCACTTTCTTTTTCTCGAGAAGTTTCTCACAAAAATCAGCGGAGGTCAGCCCTGTACCGGCAATATTAATCAGCACATAAAAGGCTCCTTGAGGAACGACGAAGCTGATCTTTGGGATCTCTTTGAGCATCTCCATCACCCGTTTACGACGGCGGCCGAACTCTTTGAGCATATCCGCGACACACTCTTGAGGTCCTTTGTAAGCAGCAACGGCTCCTTTTTGAGCAAAAGAGGTGACATTCGAGGTCGTATGACTTTGAAGGGAGTCGAGACTCTTGGCTAACCATTCAGGGGCAGCGATGTAACCCATACGCCATCCGGTCATTGCGTACGGTTTACTGAACCCATTGACGGTGATCGTTGACTCATAAACGCTTTTTCCGAGGGAGGCGATGCTGACATGCTTCGCTCCGTCGTAGGTCAATTTCTCGTAAATTTCATCGGAAAGAATCAAAATCTCCTCTTCGAGAGCGACTTCAGCCAATGCGGCCAATTCGTTCTCGGTGTAGATCGTTCCTGTTGGATTCCCTGGGGAATTCAAAATAATCATCTTCGTGCTTGGAGAGATCGCCTCGCGGAATTGATCGGGGGTGATTTTATAATTATTTTCAGCGGTGGTTTGAACGATATACGGCTCAGCACCCGCAAGTTTCACCATTTCCGGATAGCTCAACCAATAAGGGGCGGGAATGATCACTTCATCACCAGGATTGACGACCGCCATGATCGCTTCATGACAAGCATGTTTACATCCAGCAGTGACAATAATTTGAGAAGGCTTGTAATCGAGTCCGTTTTCGGTTTTTAATTTTTCAGAAATCGCAGCACGTAATTCAGGGATCCCTGAGGAGGGAGTATATTTTGTGAATCCCGCATCTAAAGCCCCCATGGCACTTGCCTTAATATGCTCTGGAGTATCAAAGTCAGGCTCCCCTGCACCAAAGTTAATAACATCTATTCCTTCAGCCTTCATCGCTTTGGCCTTGCTATCAATAGAAAGACTTAATGAGGGGCTCAACTGCTGTACACGTGTTGCGGTTTTCATAAGAACCGTCCTTTTTACGGAGGATTAATGATTTGGCAATCAAAAGAAACTAAAACTTGATTCGGGAGCTTAAACTTGTCTCATTCGTCTCAATATCTTTATTCACCCCATCGGCTCCGATCGTTTTATCGGTAAATCGATAACTATAAGAGAGCCCTACATCCCACCAGTCGGCGATGGAGTATGCGGTTGTGAAACTTAAATTGTAGTAATTTTCGCTCGCTAAATCTCTACTGGTTTTTGAGGTTTTAATAAAACTAACCGTCTCATAGCCTGCTCCAAGTCCAAGCTTAAACTTATAAAGTGCCTGAGAAATTAATCCATTAAAGCCGGTGGCATCGACGTTCGTTCCTGACGAAACCGCTGAGGGAATCTCAGTTCTTGAAGCATTTACAGAGAGGGTTGTTTTGGGGAAAAGAGCGAGGCTCCCTCCCGCTCTAAAGACAAGATTATTTTGATCTTTGGAGAGGCCTTTCAGTTGTCGTTGCTCGAGCCCTGTTTCGGCAAAAAGAGTTGATTTTTGAGTCAGAAAATAAACCCCTCGCATCAGAGCTTGTTGATAATCTTGATCGGCACTTCCGCCCGAGGTCGCACGTCCATAGGCTGCGCCAAGACCTAAGCGCAACTTTTCACTCATCGCATAATTCGCAAATCCTCTGAACCGTGTCTCTTGAGAATCAAAGGCTCCTTGATAATCTCTGATATTATTCGACAGCCCAAGCTCTAATGATGTTTTATCTGAAATTTCATACTCCGCAGAGACTGACGTGATATAAAAATTTCGTGAAACAAAATTTCCAGCCTCGACATCCCCTCCTGAATAGGGAATCACGCTTTGATCAAGCACTAAAGCGAGCTTGGAAAAACGATACCCTCCATTAAAGGTAAAATCGTGGTTCAATATATCTTTTCGGTCGACATCAACAAAATTAATCAGAGAGGGGGTATAGCGAAAGGCCATATAAAGAGCATCCGTAATCTCAGGATCTCTCTCCCCTGAAGCCATGACCACTGAGGGAGTCGTCACAATCGTACTTGCGGACTCCACTTTCACTTTCTCTTTTACTCCGCTGGTATTTAATGCTTCCTTGGGACTCGATTGATAATTGTCACTATAGCTAAATTGATTTTCCAGATCGAGTCGAACATCAAACTTGCCTAACTTGAGCCCAGGGGCATAAAGTCGAGCCCCGCTACCACCGTAGAGATTTCGTGACTGTTCGACCGCAGCAAAACGTCGATCGTCAGCAGGGGGAGCGGAAAGCTCTTTTGCCTCTTGATTCTTTTTAGCAAGGATTGCTCCGGGATCTTCGTTCAGCTGAGTTTGATCTTTATCCTTTTTTGGATCTTGCGACTCATTTTCATTTTTTTGCGTGTAATCTTTAAACTTTCCTGGCTTCTGATCCTCGCTTGATCTTAAAAGAGGGGTCTCTGTCTGAGAAAATGAGTTTAAACGGCCCGCTGATGCTAAAGCCGGAGCATCCATTCTTCTTAAACCAATCGAACTCTCTCGGAACGTTAACAGTGGGGAATCACTCTGTGCTTGAGGAGCCTCAGGCACCCCCTGAGCCCACTGTGTTTCCGTATTCCATTGAGGAATTGAAAGCAAGCCGATTGTCTTGAAATTATCTCGTGGAGAATCGACTACCCTTAATCCAAGTTGAGAGAGACTTGAATCGGAGAAAGTGAGCGCTGAGAAGGATTGAACCGGCACTTCAGTCCGTTGATTGAGGAGATCGACAGCACTCTCTGGCTTTTGAGAATCTTGATCTTCTGGAAGCGTCGGTGTTTCGAGCCGGACAGCGATGGCCACTTGATCTCGATAATAGGGGACCCAGGAAGGAATTTTCCATTCTGGAACTCGAAACCCATCAGAGGCCATTCGACTCGGTAGGTTCTGCTCACGAATCGTTAAAAACGGTTCGGCAATCAAATCGGGGGGGGGCATAAACGTCTCTAGAGTTGACTCCGGTTGATTCGTAAATTCGGATACAGCACTTTGATCGACTGGGGAGATTTCAACCATCGGTCGATCTTCATCAGAAGGGTTACGAAGCAAAAACTCCGGAGCACGAAATTTCTCGAAAGAGAGTAAGTCCCCCGCTCTTTGAGCAAAAATGGCAATCCCAAAAATGAACATTCCGATGCTCACTCCGAGAACCCACTGATATCGTTTTTCGTTTTTCATTTGACCGATTTATGGAAGTGGAGGCGAAACCGTCGTTACGTCGGAGGTATTACTCGGGTTGGCGGTCGTATTTCCCGTTTCAACGGAGTCCACTCGACCTTCGATCCGTTCCGTATAAAGATCATTTCCAAGTGCCTCTGAAGTTGTTAAAAAGGGGTTAACGAAGGAGGAGGTGACCCCCTCCACTTTAGTGACCGATTGAGTTACTTTTTCAATTTGCTCACTCTCCTCTACAGTCATCCCTCGAACTCCGCCTGGCTTGGTCTCAACGCCGACTCCCTCCATTTCAATGACTTCGTTTTGTTTGAGGTTCATCTTCGATCCATTATTGAGCTTCACCTCCACAATGCCATTGGTGACCACCACTTTTCCTTTGCCTCCCTTAAAGGAGACCCAAAATTTCGTTCCTTTGGCACTGACGGAGGCTTGAGGGGTTTGAACTTGGTAGGAGGTTATTTTTTTATTCAGTTTTTGAATCGAGGTAAAAATAGATCCTTCATTCAGAAAGACCATCGCGCTTCGTTTCGAAACTTTGTCGTTACGTTTGACCACCGCGAGCTCTTTGATTTGAAGCCGTGCCTCATCCAAAACCATTGCGGTGATTCCCGGCATCGGGCGAAAGGTCACCGAGGATTCTGGCGCAATAATAAAAAGCCCCTTTGAGGGAATGAGTCGACCGGGCACAAGCGGGAACGATTCCTCATCGGCTAGAAATCGATTTCCCTCTCCTTTGACATCGACGACTAAGGACATAATCTTCGGTTTTATTTTTACGGAGCGCTTTATTTCTAAAGGAAAACTGACCGGATCCTTTTTACTGGAGTCGATCGTCTGTCCTTGTAACGAATAGGAACAAAAAATAGCACCCACCAAGGAAAGGCTGACGAATAAAAACCTCATGATTTGCTCCGGGCTGTGCCGTAGGCATTTTCTCGACCATAACTCTTATGGTAAGAATAGTGGTAGTAGTAATAAAGTCCCCGTCGATCTCGAAAACGGTTAAGAACGACCCCTGAAGGCTCTTTGCCTGCTTGCTTCAAAAATTCAATAGCCCGAATCGTCGCACGTCGTGCCGTTGATCCACAACGCGTGATCAAACAAATGCGCTGGGAGTGCTGCACCATCAGCAAGGTATCTGCGACGGCATTGACGGGGGCTGTATCTAAAATGATGTAATCAAACTTTTCTTTATAGGTCTCGATTAATTTCCCAAAGGCATCGTTCACAAGTAATTTAGGGGGATTCGGCGATCGCGTTCCTGCAGAAACGAAAAATAGATTCTCCACAGAAGTGGGCTGGACGACCTCCTCTGCTGTTTTTTGCTCTGATAAAACTTCCGATACCCCAGGACCCATCACTCCTTTGGTGACCATTTGATGGAGGTACGGCTTTCGAAGATCGGCATCAACGAGAAGCGTCCTTGAGCCCTGTCCGGCTAAGTGAGCGGCACAATAGAAGCTACAAAATGTTTTTCCTTCCGCGGGAACCGCTGAGGTAAAAAGACAGACCCGCCCCTCCTCTTTTTTACCTAAGAGACTTAAAGAGACTAAAAGAGTTCGAAATGATTCGCGAACCGCTGGGGTAATCTCATCGCCGGACGGTTTTCCAGGGGAGCTTGGAGTCCCTTTATTTTTTACCAACGGTTTTGATTTAGAGGACTTTTTCATTCGCGACTCAGGGACCGCAGCAAGACAGGGGAGCTTTAATAATGTTTCTGCCTGATCCACCGTCTTAATCGAATTATCAAAAGAATGGAGCACCAAAGACAAACAGATCCCCGTCAATAAACTTGAGATAACGCTGACGAGCATGAGCTTGCGTTTATTGGGACTAATCGGCTCGCTATTAAAATTTGCGGGCTCGATGATTCTAATATTATCAAAATCCAATGATTTCGTAATATTCGTCTCACTCATTCGTTTGTTGAGACTATTATAAAACGATTGATTCGTTTCAACATCTCTTAAAAGCCGATTATATTCGATGGCCGTCTTGCTTTGATCGATCGCTAATTTCTGAATATTCTCTTCCTGGGATTGAAGTGCTTTTAATCGAGGTTCAACCCCCCTCACCGCATCTCGTGCCGCGGTGAGTAAGTTTTTTTGTAAAACAATGAGATCCTCTCGCATTCGAACCAAACGAGGATGCTGTTCCGTAATCCGCTGGGTTGCAATTGAAATCATTTCATTCTGTCTCGCAATACTTTTTTGAAGCGCATCGACCGTGGGATCTAATTGGATGCTCTCGAGTCCGAGAAGCCGCGTGGTATCTTCCCCAATTTTTTTAATCTGATCTAAATCGGACTCTAAAAGATGTCGTCTTTGACGAATCTTCCCGAGCTCCATATTGACCCCCTTTAACTCCTCGGCATCTAAAGCCGGAACCCCATTTTTTTCCTTAAAGGATTGCAAGGCAAGTTCTGATCCTTGAAGGTCTTGCCTCACCTTCTCGAGCTCTTTAAATAAAAATTTATAAGCAACATCGGTCGTCTCCAGTCGTCGTCCGATATTCATTTCCATAAATTCACGCGCAATCGTATTGGCGAGGCGCTGCGCCACATGGGGATCTCCATGTTTGACATGAAGGTCAATCATCGTGGTTCCCTTTCTTTGAACAGGAGTAATCGCCCCTCGAACTCTTTCCGCAACATCTTCATTTTTAAAATTCGCTTGTTCCTCAGGGACCATCAAAAAAGCGGCATCTTTGCCCAGATTTGCACTTTGTGCGACTCGAAGAAGGAGCGGCTTCGATCGAATCAGCTGCAACATATTTTGCATCGCCTCGTAGCTTCGAGAATCCTCTTGGGTCACCTCTTGAATATTGACCACGTTTTTGGGCGGCTCAATATAGAGAACCACCACCGACTCATAGACCCGTAGCGATTTCTGAATGTAAGAAAATCCAGCGACAATTCCGATTAAAATAAAGAGCGCAATAATCCAGGCATTCTCGAGCAGGGCGGCCAATACCTCTTGATAGCTGATTGCCATCGGGCTCAGCGTATCGAGTTCATTTTGATTCATCGGCGATGTAGTCATAGTCCCTCACTCTTAAAACATTCTCTCCCCGATGACAATCTTGTCTCCGGCCTGAACGACAAATACTTTATTATTCTCACTCTTTCCCATCGAGCGAACATCTAAAGTCATCATCATTTCACGATTTCCGATTTTTCGATAAAGCTTCACCTCCCCAAGATCGGCAAGCCGTGTGGCCCCTCCTGCTGTGGCGATCGCTTCAAAAATACTGAGGGACTCCTCACCTTCAGGGATCGCATAAACTCCAGGGCTACGAATTTGTCCCAGCATCGAATAATAATTACGCGTCATTTGAACGGTCACCGTATCTCCGGCTTTTACGGTAATTTGTCGAACGCCATCTTTATTCCGTTGTAAATTTTTTGCGTCGTAACGGATGATTTGATCTTGTCCCTCTGCTGTTCTTTTGATGGTAATCTCGCCAAATTCTCCCGATCGATTAAGACCTCCCGCCATTCCCACCGCCTCCAAAAGAGTCACTTCATCGGTCATCGGAGAAAGTTGATACATCCCGGGGTTTTTCACCGAGCCCATGACCACAAACTCCCGTTTAGCGGTCTGAATCACCATCGTATCCCCAGGGAGTAACGCGAATCCTCCTCCCCCTTTTTCATTGCGAGAAATCGACTTCGCCTTGGTATCAATGACGATCACCTTCTCTTTTCCATCAATTTGACGCTTCACAACAACCCGTCCCAAATCCCCTGTTCGCGTCGCTCCACCGGCCAATGCGATCGCCTCCATCAGCTCGACGGAGTCTTGAAGAGGAGGAACCTCATACATGCCGGGCTTTTCAACTTGCCCTAAAACAACAATAAATCGCTTCGAATACTCGACGATTTCGATGTTGAGGAGCGGATTGACATAAAATTTTGAAAGCTTTTTTTGAAGCATCTCCGTGACTTGACTCAACGATCGAGAGGTCACTAAAACGGAGTCGATGTAAGGAATATTAATCACTCCATCTTTTCCGACACGTGTTCGGACGTCAAAATCAACTTCATCCAGCAGGCGAACCCGCAAAATATCCCCGACTTGAATCACGTAGCTATCGGGGGCTCTGAGCATTTCTGAGTTTTTGACCGTTCCAGGCTCGATCATCTGGCTAATTCCTAGACGTGCTGGAGCACTCTTTACCTCTCCCTGGAGGCCAAAAAGACAGAAAGCGATCCAAATGCAAAGAGAATAAAGGATCGTGAATTTCATAGGATTCTAAATATCATTTAACTTGTAAAGAATTATGCTTAAATCATGCCAAGAGGCCAGCTCTAAAATGAATTACGTAAGCTTGCGGTTCCATAAAATCCCTCACTCATCCACTACATCGGTATTTGTAAGCTCAATCTTAAGAAAAGAGAAATACAAATTTAACCGCCACTCCCTGCGTGATAACGCAATTAAATATAGGAAACTATTTGGAGAGCCGAGGGAAAACCTTCGTAAAACGAAATCAAACCCATGGAATCTCAAAGGTTTGAATAGGGGTAACAGGGATTCAACCAACTAGAAGCGGGGGTGAGAAGGGGCTTCGTAGGATAGCAAAAAACGCCAATAATGGACGGAGGATAACCATGGTGATCTCTGTTTTAATGTGAGAAAAAGGCAACGGTCTTGTCTTTCAAATGAGTAATAAATTGTATTTTCTCTGTTACCCTCCCTCCTTCATAATACTTACTTTGAATTTATCCCATTTCTTGCATTAGAACTGGAGGGGCAGCCCCGACAGGTCGGGGCTGCAGTTGTACCCCCTCCTCCCTCCGTACCAAAATTATTTCCGCTTCCAGCGGAGAGATCTTCTCGTTTTACGAGCCTTTTCCCCGTCCGATGAGGCACAG
>CAMCSM010000054.1 GCA_945877805.1 Methylacidiphilum caldifontis
TCTTCCTCTTTCAAAAGGATAATAACGGGCAATTAAGGAAATAATTTTGTATATAATCATAATTTTCTTTCTGGTATCTATTGCCCGCCTGCGGTGAATTCACCCATGGAGAGGTCCCCTTGGGGTTGGACGGTCACAAGACCAGTCGCTGTCCTAACTACCGATCTTTGACCCATTTCGTTCGGAAAACTGGGTAACACATTTGCCTTTTGTTATTTTGATTTGTTTGTGGTTTTTCAACCACGTTTCTGCGGCCTGACGCCAGGCGTCATTCCAACCGCATGACTTTCCTTGCTTCACTTGAAGTAGGATAGCCATCGAGCGGGATTTTATCCACTCGAAAATTTCTCTTCGCTCCTTTTTTCCAAACTTTTGACTCTTTTGGGTTCCATAGACCTCGATGGCGGTTTTTCCATCAAGGCATCCTCTCCTTCTCACGTTGAGTCGATTCCCAAAACCGCTCCACCTTGCCCAAGGTCATCGGATGCTGAGGACGCGACACAATGTGTTTAACCCGATCCTTTTCCAGCTCTTTGCCAAAACGGCTTTTGCCCCGCCAATTAATGTACTGCCTCCCATTGTCGGTCAGCATTTCCTTCGGCGGCTGGTATTCCCCACACGCCACCCGATATGTTTCAATCGTTGCTTCCGCAGTCGGGCTTCTAAATAAATCTAAGCCCACCAAATACCGCGAGTAATCATCCATAAACGCTATGATGTAGGCGTATTTTCCTCCCAGCCGAAACGTGAAAATATCCGTCTGCCACATCTGATTCGGCGTCGCCCTCTCAAATCGCCGTGGATGATCCGGATGCTTTACTTTCTTCGTCGTTTTGGGATCCATCAATGAGGCCTCTGCCAAGCGCTGCCTCACCGTCTCAGGGCTGGCCTTTAACCAAAACACCCTCTTGAGTAAATCCGAGATCCGCTTCACCCCAAACCCAGCGTTCTCTCGCTTTAATTCCACGATCTTTTTCGTCACCGCCTCTGGCAACCGCGGCCCCTGCTTTCCCCCACGCCTCGACTTTAATCCCTCCTCCCCATGGATCTTATAAAGCCGTAGCCACTTCGACAACCCCGCAATGCTAATCCCCATCTCCTCACATATAATCGCAGCGGGATACTTCTCCTCCAACTTCATCTTCACCCCCCTCAACCGCTCCTCAAACGTGAAGACCCTTACCCCACTCTTCCTTCCACGGTTATTCGTCCGTTTCTTTCCTATCTCTGGTTTATCACTCATATTACACTTCTCCTTGCGGCGAAGTGTTACCCAGTTTTTCCTACCTCATTGGGTCAAGATCTGGTAGTTAGGACAAATCGGTCAAAGACCGAAACCAAGGAGATCTCTTAAGGAAAATACGATAATCTCTTAGGAAAAGGATCGCAAAGCGATAAGCCCTCTGCGCTGGAAGCGGAAATAATTTTGGTACGGAGAGCGGAGGGGGTACAACTTTGCGGGAAAACAGTCCCGACAAAAATCGGGATGCGAAGACTTGAAATAAGGAAAACCGTTGCCAAGCAACTGAGATGAACAGGATGCTGACTGTTTGGTGCGGGGGAGCAAATGACAAGGATGAACACAGATTTATATGCATTAAGCTATCAGGCTATCGGGCTATCGAACGAGTGGAAGTTCGGACCAAGAGGTGGTATAGTTCGGGGAACGTTGGCTCGATTTTCCGCTCCAACTTTTGTTTAATCCAGAGGAGCCCAAAGTGATTTTCTCGCAGCCCCAATGACGGTTGATTCGATCCATGGTCTCCATGAGCCGTTGTTGTTTCTCTTCCTGAACGGTTTCTTCAAACCAATGAAGCTGCTGATGGTTTCTCTCTTGAAGATCGGAGAGCAGGATCCCCGCTTTTTTATATTTTTGATCCGGTCGATAGAGTTTCTCTAAAAGTTTGAATCCGATTTCAATCAAGGCGGGGGTGTAGTCGGTCGGAATGAGGAGACGATGGGAAAGGGTGCTGGGGGTGGAGCTCTTTTTTTCTTTAAAACGATTGCTCGCAAGGAATAGATGGATCGCCCCCGCAACGGTTTTTTGGGAGCGCAGTTTTTCGGCTGCGGAGACAAGATGGGTCGAGATCGCCTCTTTGAGTTCCTCAAGAGAGCTGACCTCTTTACCAAAGGAGCGTGAGCAGAGGATGCTTTTTTGGAGCTGAGGGGTCTCTTCGAAACCAAGGGTCGGGACTTGGTGGAGTTCCATCCATATTCGCTCTCCGGTAACGCCGAGATGTTGCCGGACCCAACCCCGCTCTGTAGCGATGAATTCAGAGATGGTTTGAATGCCATTGGTTTTTAAAAATAGGGAGAGTTTTCCTCCAATTCCCCAGATCTCTTCACAGGGGGTGATTTTGAGGAGTGATTCGGTTTCGCGGTTATTTTCCCAGATCCAGACCCCGGCTGTTGAGGGGCGTTTTTTTGCCAGTCGATTGGAGAGTTTAGCGAGGACCTTCGTCGGAGCGACGCCGACGCTGACCGGAAGTCCGGTTTCGTGAAGGATCTTTGCGCGAAGTTCGAGAGCCCAGGGGCGAGGGGGGATCGTGGAGGGGATCCAAAGAAAGGATTCGTCGATGGAGTAGATTTCATTTTTAACCGCAAATCGCTTCAAGGTTTGCATGAGGCGCTGGCTCATATCGTTATAAAGGGGGAAGTTGGTGGAGCGAATTTGGATTTGATGTTGGTGGATTTGATCTTTGATTTTAAAGAGCGGGATTCCCATCGGAATCCCGAGATCTTTGACCTCCTGGCTTCGGGAGATGACGCAGCCATCGTTATTGGATAGAACGATCAACGGAAGAAATCGAAGTTTCGGATCAAAAACCCGTTCACATGAACAGAAAAAGTTATTCCCATCGACGAGGGCAAGAAGCGGTGGGGGGGGCATAAAAAAAGAGGTTGTAACGAGAGGGAGTGGAGGAGATTAGAGAGGGTGAATCACATTCGTGACGACGCCCCAGATTTGAAAATCGGATTCGGGAGTAATCTCTAAGACCGGGTACCCGGTCGCGGTCGATTCGAGGAAGAATCGACTCTCTTTGCGGCGAAGCATTTTGACCGAAAATTCCCCATTCCAGATGGCGACGATCACTTTTTTATCCTGAGCGGTGAGAGATCGATCGACGATGAGGAGATCTCCTTCGTGAATCCCCGATCCGATCATCGAGTTACCTCGGACTCGCATGAAGAAAGTGGAGGTCGGATGTTCGATCAAATAGCGATTGAGATCGAGGTTCGGCTCGACCTCCTCTTCGCTCCTAGGAAGGAGTCCAGTTTGATTTTGAGAGGAAAACTTCATTATCTATTTGTATAACAAAACAAGAAAAAAGCAAGAGCTCTTTTGAAAACGCCCGATTGAAGTACGATCCTGACCATTCACATTCAGAGGATCGATTTCTTTTGCTAGGGATGAGTGCCAAGATAAGGTTTTTAGTGGTCGTTCATGCCCACCGAGAAAATAAAGGGGAAATTCGAATTATTTCGGTCCGCAAGGCAACAAAACAAGAACAAAAACAATACGGGAGCAATTTATGAGAAAAGAATATGATTTTACAGATTCAGTCAAGAATCCCTATGCGAAGCTCGCCCGGTTTATGAAATCAGGAAGTTTTTCAAAAAACATACCCCACCGATCACTGATATTCCCATCGGACAAAGTCATCGGGATTAATTAAAATGAACTTCAATTTCCCCCCTTGACGATTCTGTCGTTATCTCCCACGTGATGAAGATGAGTGCGCAAAAATCGATTCAAATCCTTATTGACAGAATTCTGTACAGGTGGCATATATTCTTCATGCAAACCGTCTCCTATACCGATGCCCGAAATCAACTCGCAGGTCTGATGGAGAGGACGATCCGAAACCGGGAACCGATCACCATCACCAAAAATGGAGAGGGAAAAGTGGTCATGATGGCCGCTGAGGAATTTGCGGCGATGGAGGAGACGCTCCATCTCCTCTCCACTCCTGCAAATGCGGATCGAATCCGTAAAGGACTCGAAGACTACGAGGCCGGAAAAGTTTTGCATGGCAAGTTATGCGATTGATGTGGCTTCCCGGAGGATGGGAGGATTATCTTTACTGGCAGGAGAGGGATCGAAAAACGCTTCAGCGGGTGAATGAATTAATCCGCGACACTTTGAGAAATCCGACCTCGGGAATTGGAAAACCAGAACCGTTGAAAAGTAATTTAAAGGGATGGTGGTCGCGCCGGATCACCCAGGAACACCGTCTCGTTTATCGGATCGAAGAAAAGACATTGATCATCCTACAATGCCGCTTTCATTACGATCATTGAAAATTTTCTAAAGAAGGCGCTTAGAGATAAAAACAATTCTCCCCGCCAAACTCATTCGCTCATTTTTTTGACAAAATGGGACGAATGAAATCTTGGCGGGGAGTTTTTAGCCAATTCTTAAAATCTAGATCTCGGTGATCGTCGCTGCCGCTTCATCTTCCAATTGCTCGGAGATGACGGGGGCAATGGCGGTCAACTTATCTTTGTCGCTGACATCCACTAACTTCACCCCTTGGGCATTGCGTCCGGTCTCACGAATCTCAGAAACCTTGGTGCGGACCATCTGATTGTTTTGCGTAATCAACATGATCTCATCGGCATCACGAACGGTCAAAGCCCCCACGATCTTTCCGGTCTTTTCATTGACCTTCATCGTGATGACTCCTTTTCCACCGCGAGTCTGGATTCGATATTCTTCAAAGTCGGTTCGTTTTCCAATTCCGTTCGATCCTGCAACTAGCAAGGTCGCGGTTGGGTCGACCACCGCAACGGCGACGACTTCATCCCCCTTATCAAGGGTGATTCCTTTGACTCCGCCCGCGGGACGGCCCATGACACGAACATCCTCTTCTTCAAAGCGGATGCTCATTCCTTCATGAGTGATCAAAACAATCTCACTGGTTCCGTTGGTCAACTTCACATCGATGAGAAGATCTCCCGGTTCAATTCCGATCGCAATGATTCCCCCCTTACGGATATTTCCGAAGGCTTGAAGCGCTGTCTTTTTGACGGTACCTAATTTCGTACAGAAGAATAGTGAAAGGGGCTGCGTCCAAGTCGCATCTTCTCCTTTACCATCTTTGGTCGATTCGATTCGAATCATCGCCGCTACTTTTTCTCCGGGGCGGAACTCGAGAAGATTCGCAATGCTCCGTCCCTTCGAGGCACGACCCATATCAGGAATTTCGTGCACGCGAACGACGTAGGTACGTCCAGTGTTCGTGAAGAACATCAGATAGTCATGCGTGGAGGCGGTGAAAAGATGCTCAACGAAATCGCTATCCTCAGGCTTATCGGCCTCTTTGGTCGTCATTCCAATGACCCCTTTGCCACCACGGCGTTGTGAGCGATAGTTGCTGACGTTCGTTCTCTTGATGAGACCGTTATGGGTCAAGGTGATGATCACCCCTTCATTGGCGATTAAATCTTCAATACTCATCTCCCCTTCATCAGGGATAATGTCGGTGCGGCGTTTGCTTCCGTACTCCTCTTGGATTTTACGAAGTCCCTCTTTAATAATCGTGAGCACGCGGGACTCTTTTGCAAGAATATCGAGAAGATCGCCGATTTGATCGAGTAACCCTTTGTACTCTTTCGTAATCTTATCGCGCTCGAGTCCGGTGAGTTGATAGAGTCGAAGTTCGAGAATTGTATCCAACTGCTTTTCGCTTAAGGAATATTTACCATTCACGAGGCGCTCTTCGCGTCGGACGAGAATCCCAATCTTATCGAGTTGATTGCGGGTAAATTGATAGGCTTGTAGCTTGGTTCGGGCCTCATCTCGGCTGTTCGACTTACGAATGATATTGATAAAATCATCGATATTTTCGAGGGCGATCAGATAACCTTCAAGAACCTCAGCCCGATCTTCCGCTTTTCCGAGTTCGAACTGCGTCCGGCGAATAATCACCTGGCGGCGATGTTCGACATAACAGTTAATGATCTCTTTCAGATTAAGCGTCTTCGGGCGTCCGGCATCGATCGCCAGCATGTTCGAGGAGAAGGAGCTTTCCAGGGAGGTCAGCTTGTAGAGATTATTAATGACGACTTTAGGAACCGCATCCCGTTTCATTTCAACGACCACGCGGGTATTTTCATCGGACTCATCGCGGACATCGGAGATATCGGTCAAAATCTTTTGATTCACGAGATCGGCGATTCGCTCCACTAAGGTCGCACGATTCACATTGTAAGGAATCTCCGTGATGACAATAAACTCACGTCCCCCCTTCATCTCCTCAGTGTGCAGTCGTCCACGAACACGAACAGAGCCGCGTCCGGTGGTGAGATAGCTTTTGATTCCTTCATTGCCTAAGATCGAACAGCCGGTCGGGAAATCCGGGCCTTTGATAAACTTCAAAAGTTGTGGGATCGTAATATCCGGATTATCGATCTGAGCACAAACGCCATCGATGACCTCCGAGAGATTATGAGGCGGGATATTTGTTGCCATACCGACAGCGATCCCGGTTCCGCCATTGACGAGTAAGTTAGGGAAGGCAGCAGGGAAAACCGTTGGTTCTGTGCGAGTGCCGTCATAATTCGGAACGAAATCGACCGTATTGCGGTCCATATCATCCATCAACACTTTTCCTAAATGGGTCAAGCGGGCCTCCGTATAACGCATCGAAGCGGCGGGATCCCCTTCGACCGAACCGAAATTTCCTTGGCCATCGATTAAAGTATCGCGCATCGCCCACGGTTGGGCCATGTGAACGAGGGTCGGATAGATCGCCATATCGCCGTGAGGATGATAGTTACCCATCGTCTCTCCGACGATCTTCGCGCATTTGACGTGTGCCTTATTGGGGGCGACACCAAGTTCATGCATCGCATAAAGAATTCGGCGCTGAGAGGGTTTAAGTCCGTCACGGACATCGGGGAGAGCCCGTGAGATGATCACGGACATCGAGTAGTCGAGGAAGGAATTTTTAATTTCATCCGCAACGTTGACACTTTGAAGCTTCTCGTTCATTGCGAAAAGCGATCCTGTTGAGCCTTGGTCTGCCATAGTCTATTTCCTAATGAAAATCGGGGTTAAAGATTGAGGAGGAAGGCTAAAAGAGTCTACAGATAGTGTCAATGTTAGATCCGACCCCCTAGCAGTGGGTTAAATTGGAGTAAAAAGAGGCTAATCGGCTGATGGGGAGAGGGCACTTCGGGCTTAATCCCATTTTATGCAGAGAAGTCATTTTAAAAAAGGATTTGACAAAAAGTACGTTATTCCGTACGTTATGAGTATGGAAACAATGACGGCGACAAGCGCAAGGTCGAACCTCTATGCTTTAATTGACGAAGCAGGAGAGTTCCATCGTCCAATTCAAATTACAGGAAAACGACATAACGCCGTTTTAATATCGGATGAAGATTGGAGAGCGATTCAAGAGACGCTTTTCCTCTGTTCGATTCCCAAAATGAGAGAATCCATTCGAGAAGGAATGGCGACCCCTGTGAAAAAATGTAGAAAAAATCTCTCATGGTGAAATGGACTCTTGTTTACACAAATCAAGCGCAGAAAGATGCAAAAAAACTCTCTGCCAGTGGATTAAAGAATAAAGCGGAAAAGCTTCTCCTGTTGATCGAGACGAATCCTTTTCAAGTTCCTCCCCCTTTTGAAAAATTAGTGGGAGATCTTCAAGGCTCTTATTCAAGAAGGATTAATATTCAACATCGGATCGTTTATCAAGTTTTAGCCATAGAGAGTATTGTAAAGGTCCTTCGTCTTTGGACTCATTACGAATAATTGCTAAAAAAAATCAATAGTATATAATTATTTATTAAATTAATAATCTTATATAATTTTACTTGAGAAGATGGCAAAATAGAGGTTAGTTGTAATAGAGTTCAATGAAACAAGGGGTATTTGTTCATTGAACGAAATAACAACCAAAGGAATGAGAATGAATCGTTTAATAAGAGGGTTCTTTGTGCTGCCGCTGATTGCCGCAAGCGCATGGTCCGGAGAAGCAAAGTCAGATAAAGATTTAAAAAAAGTGATCGAAGATCAAGGAATCTACGTTGAAACTTCGCAAAAGGGGATTGTTTTAAGTGGGTATGCTGATGCGGGATATACCTATAATTTTAATAGCGGAAATAATACGATCAATCAACGCTTTGCACAAGATGGCGGAGTGGCAGCCCAGCAACAAGGGGACTTTAATTTAAATGCCTTCAAGTTGGCTCTTGCAAAGCCGCTTTCAGATAAAAACGAGCTCAGTGCAGGCTTTCGAACCGATTTAATGATTGGCGAAGATGCCGCTGTATTCAGCGGTAATGCTGCCGGAGATGGATTGAGTTCGATTTATATGCATCAAGCCGTGGTTCTTTTCCGTGCTCCTATTGGAAACGGAATCGATTTTGCCGTCGGTAAGTTTGCAACACCAGTCGGATATGAAGTTGCCGAACGTCCTGCGAATATGAATTACAGCTATGGCTTGTTATGGAAAACGATTCAACCGCTTACCCATACGGGAATTGCCGCAACATACAAAATTAACGACTTGGTCACGGCTCAGTTTGCGGTCGTTAATTCAGATTGGAATAGTGCGGATGGGGTCAGTGTCAGAAATAACGTTGATGGCAATAGCAATGTTGGGCTCGCCGCAGGATTCGATGTAAAATCGAAAGGAGGAAACGCTAACATTAAAAATACCTTTATCGGGGAAACTCGTGGGGGAAGAAATGCGGCAAATAATGCCACTCCAGTTACAGGAGCACTCCGTGAAGGGTCGATCTTTTTATGGGATTCGTGGGGAAACTGGGCACCCAAGTTTGCCAATGATCAGTTATTACTCGGTTATAATACAGATCTCGGATTTTATGACGGATATCAAGAGTCCGTTGGAGGGCAAAAAGCCAATGAGAACTTCTATGGGGCTGCGCTTTATGCGAAGTATCAGCTTTGTAAGCATTTCAGCTTAGCCGGGCGCATGGAATATATTCATAATACCGATGGGGTAAAATTTGGCAATACGACGACTGGATTATCAAGCACCGATCTTTACAGTTATACGTTGACGGCTGGATTTAATATTTGGGAGAACATGCTGCTTCGTGCGGAGTATCGTGCTGATTTCGGAGCCGACAATCAAGGTGGCAATGTTCAAGGCGGAGTCGCAACTCATGGAAATGATGCCACTGCCCATATGGCTTCGATGAATGTCGTTTATAGTTTCTAAGTGAATTAATTCGCTTGGAACTCACTCTCCCCTTCCTCTGAAAACAGAGGGAGGGGCATGGTTTAAAAAAACGGGGGGCGGTAATCAAGTGTGTAAAGGAGTTCTCGTGGACGGATCCCGATCTGTTTCGCTGGGTTTCCGGCGACGATGGTGTACGGCTCCACATCATGAGTCACGACGGCTCCCGCACCGACGACAGCTCCCTCTCCAATCTTAATCCCAGGTAAAATTAAGGCCCGGTACCCAATCCAGACTCGAGAGCCAATCGTGACCTCACCCCCCTTGTCTGCAAATTGAGGAGAGCGAGGGTCATGGCCAAGTGTCATAATCGTTGCTTCAGGGCCTATCGCAACATGATCGCCAACGGTAATCGGATAGCGACGACCGTCGAGAAGACAGCCAAAATTAATCACGTTGTGATCTCCTAAAAAAACATTTTTTCCATGAAGAAAGCGACAATTCATCTGCACCGCCGTTTTAATTCCGAAACGACCTAAATAGAGCTTGAGATAAATTTCACGCAGCGTGTGGGAGGGGAGTTGGCCAATCACTCCATGATAGAAAGAGGAGATAAAATTTCCTGCAACGCTTCGGAATGACATAATGAGTGATTTTCCATAAAAACAGATTCATTTAAAGAACAAATCTTTTAAATAGATATAATTTCTGATATAAACGGTTTGTGCCACGTAAGTTGATCTATTTTTCTCCTGAAACACGGGGAGGCCTTGCCGATTATGCTCGGGCTCAAGCGGAGGCGATTTCAAGACAAGGGGTGGAAGTCATTTTTTTGACCCGTCCCTCATTCGATCGTTCGAAAGAGGTCTCTTTTCGGGTCATCGATGGATTAAAAGAGGAGCGACAAAATCTTTCCTCCTTCCGCTGGATACGACGCTATCAACAGCTTCAAACCTTATTGCAAAATTTAGCGATTTTACGCGGCCTGATCCTCTCGCTGCATGTGAAAGAGGTGCTCTGGAGTTCCTTTTTTGAGTACGGGGCGCTGTTTTGGGCAGACCATTTTCGAGGCTTTAATCGCCATGGCGTTCGCATGGGGGTGATCCTGCACGACCCGGTTCGTGATTATCAGATTGGCCCCTCTTGGTGGCATCGGAAATCGATCGAGCGGGCCTCAGCACTCTTCGACTGTTTTTTTGTACACATAAATCGGTCAAAGAGCGAAACCAAGGATATCTCATCAATGAAACATTCTCTGCCCGATTGCGCCCCCATTGAATTCCGATTTATCAATTTTAAAAATACAATTTCATTAAGAGCGACCAAATCTGCTTCTCCTCTTGATATTGGTAAAGATCCGCAGCTCCTCAAAAAAATGAAGCTCGTTCCGCACGGACTCTATTTTTTCCCCCCCGCGAATCGCACGCGGGAGGTCATCCGAGAGGAGATGAAAACCAAGACGGAGGGGCGTGTTTGGCTGCTTTTTGGGCATCTTCGGGATGGTAAAAACTTAGATCGAATCCTTGAGGCGCTGAAGCGATTCCCGAAGGATATCCTTTGGGTGATCGGAAAGGAGCAATCCAGCGAACAAAAATCGATTCAAATCTATCAAAAAATAGCCGCCACTCATGGAGTGGCAGAGCAATGTCGTTGGATTCATACCCATCTTCCAGAATCAGAAGTCGGAAACTATTTTCAAGCCTGTGATGGAGTTCTTTTGACCTATTCTCAAGATTTTCATTCCTCGAGCGGCGTTCTTTCTCATGCCGTTCGCTATCGCAGAGCGGTCATCGCCTCAGGAGGAGAAAGCGCTTTAACTTACGAGGTTCAAAACTATCGTTTAGGGGTGCTGATTGAGGCCGACTCAACTCAGGCGATCGAACAGGCGCTCGCGGATTGGAATCCAGAAAGTTTAAATCCTGAATGGGATCGCTATGAAGCCGATCATTCATGGGAAGAAAATGCGAAGATTGTTTTAGAGGGCTTGACCGAATCAAAATAGAGATTAAAAAAGAGCAACACCACGAAGTCAACCAACCAACCGATTAAAAATTATGGCACTCAAAAAAATCGAAGCAATTATCAAACCGTTCAAACTCGAAGAAGTCAAAGAGGCTTTGACAGAGCTCGGAATTCAAGGACTGACGGTGACTGAAGTAAAAGGATTTGGACGTCAAAAAGGCCATACCGAAATTTATCGCGGCAGTGAATACACCGTTGATTTTCTCCCCAAGGTAAAAGTCGAGGTTGTGGTGACGGAAGATCTTTTGGAAAAAGCAATCACGGCCGTTGTCGGGGCTGCGAAAACCGGAAAGATCGGAGATGGAAAAATCTTCATTTCATCGATTGACGAGGTCGTTCGGATTCGTACCGAAGAGCGCGGCGATAAAGCCGTTTAACGGATTTCCTCGAGGGGTTCTGGAGCTAAATAATTTCCAGAATCAGCGCAGTGGTATTATCTTTCCCAGAGTTTTTAAGAGCCGCTTCCACAAGGCGATTTGCGGGAGCGGTTTTTTGTTGCTCCAAATCGGGCTCTCGGATCAGCTGAAGGAGATTTTTATCCCACAATCCGTCGGTGATCCCATCGCTACAAATGAGAAAAATATCTCCCGACTCGTAGCCGATCGCTCCGACTTGTGGATCGACAAATTGATGCCCTGCCCCCAAAGCCTTTTGCAGAGCATTCTTTCGAGGATGATTTCTTGCCTCCCGCTCCGTGATTTTTCCAGATCGTAAAAGCCACCCCACATGAGAGTCATCATGGGAGACTTGCTTCATTCCCCCTTTCGCTGGAAAATAATAAATTCGACTATCCCCGATGTGACCAAAATAAAGCCATTCGGGGGTAATCCAGCAGAGACTGAGAGTACATCCCATTTCAGCACATTCCGGATAGCAGGCCCCTAAATAACAGAGGGCCTTATGGGATTCTAAAAATAACTCTTCGAAAAGATCTTGAAATCCGATCTCCATTCCCGCGGCGCGACTTCGAAGGCTTTTAGGGAGCAGCTTCATCGTTTTTTCGACGACGATCTTGCTAGCGAACTCTCCGGCTTTGGCTCCTCCCATGCCATCGCTCACGGCGAAGACAAAGTCATGGCCGACAATTGAATTTTCCCCTGTTTTTCCAAGATAGAGCCCCTCTTTGCCATCAAAAGTAAGTCCGAGAAAAGAATCTTCATTGTTTTTTCTAAAATGGCCCACATGAGAAAGCGCCGACCAGCGTACCCTTTCAGGGCGAATGATGACTTCACTCACGGGGTCTCTTCCTGAGGCATCATTTCAGGGGGATGATGATTCGGATCGTTAAAGAGACTTGCAAATTCAAAATCGATCAGGAAAAACCGTCCCTGCTGCGTGGAGTAGGTTACATTGCGCATCGCCTGATCGTCGTGACGAACGCCAAAGCTTTCAAGATCAGAAAAAAGAGATTTCAATTTAGCCTCACTGAGTCGCTCCAACGGTTTGCCGCAATAAGTCGTAATGAGCAGGAGTTTTGAGGGATCGGTTTCAAGAACCTTTGGGACAAAAGAACAGCCCTGTTTTTCAAGATGGCGCAAAACAAGAGCCTCGTTTTCAAATCGCTCCTTTGCCTGGTGCCCTCGAAAGGTTTTTAGGACACGTCCACCATAGTCGATACGGACTAAGGCGCGAGCAGTGTCTTTAACTCCTTCCATCAAAGAAAGATCTCAGATTTATTAATCTTTTAAAGAACAAATATATCAAGATTCGTCAGGAGAGATCGTTTGTCATGCAATGCATGGGGTTAAACCTATAACAATGAATTTAGCCGCAAAAGAACGCAGAGATCGCAAAAAGGAAAAGAATTAAACCGCTCATTTAGGAAAGCCTAATCGCTGGATAGCTCAATAGCCGGATAGCTTAAATCCATTTAAAATGCCTTTAAATTCGTGCACATTCGTGTCCATTTGTGGTTTAAAATAGGTTCATTATTGCGATCTCTGCGTTCTTTTGCGGCTCAAATAGGCCCCTTGTACCTCCCTTAAGCTTGGTCTCGAAGGCGTTAGTAGGGCCGGCAACAGATTTTTCCCAATGGATCAATGGGGCGCACAAAAGAATCTTAGTTTCGACGAGAGCGAGCGATGAGATATCTCTGGATTTTTGGCATCAATCGTGCTTACTTTTTAGCCGTAACAAGAAGAGGGGATAATTGTCATTATCTCCCTTTTTGAAGCCGTCTCGTCGTAAAAACGGCGATTCGATGATCGATCAACTTTAACCCAGAGAAAAATCCGATTATGGCTAAATACAAGCTCGAATACGTCTGGCTCGATGGTTATACCCCAGTCCCTAACCTCCGTAGCAAGACTCAACTTAAAGAATATAGCAGCTTCCCTAAGCTCGAAGAACTCCCCCTTTGGGGTTTCGACGGGAGCTCCACGCGACAAGCAGAAGGACGCAGTTCCGATTGCGTTTTGAAACCTGTCGCCGTTTATCCTGACACCACTCGTATCAATGGCGTTCTTGTCATGTGCGAAGTCATGATGCCCGATGGAAAAACTCCTCATGCAAGCAATGGACGTGCACCGATTTTAGATGATCCCGATGCATGGTTTGGCTTTGAACAGGAATATTTCCTTTACCAAGATGGTCGTCCGCTCGGATTTCCTGAAACCGGTTTCCCTTATCCCCAAGGTGAATATTACACCGGTGTCGGATATAAGAACGTCGGCAGCATTGCTCGACAAATTGTTGAAGAGCATTTGGATCTTTGTCTCGATTCCGGGATTAACCATGAAGGAATCAATGCAGAAGTCGCTAAAGGCCAATGGGAATTCCAAATCTTCGGAAAAGGATCCCGTAAAGCTGCGGATGACGTCTGGATTGCTCGTTACCTTCTCCTCCGTCTTTGTGAAAAATATGAAGTCGATGTAAACTTCCATTGCAAACCGCTCGGCAAAGATGTCGACTGGAATGGCTCGGGAATGCATGCGAACTTCTCGACCAAAATTCTTCGTGATTCCGGTGGAAAAGAATACTTTGAAAAACTCATGGCTCAATTCGCTAAGAATATCGATGAACATATCGCGGTCTACGGACCGGATAATCATCTCCGCTTAACAGGGCTCCATGAAACGCAATCGATCGATAAGTTTTCTTATGGAATCGCGGACCGTGGCGCATCGATCCGTGTCCCTCATAGCTTCGTGAACAACGGCTATAAAGGATACTTAGAAGATCGTCGTCCGAACTCCCAAGGAGATCCGTATCAAATTGCGAGCCGCATTTTGAAGACGATCTCAGAAGTTCCTGTCAAATAAAATTTGACTCCAAGCTTCTTTTAAAAAAGGCGCCTCCGTGCAAGCAGAGGCGCCTTTTTATTTTATTTTAAAATCTCTCATTTCGTTTTACGAATTCCGGCTCTGCGGCGCAAAATAATGAATCTTCACAAATTTAGGGAGGGCTGAATCAAATGCCCTTCCCTCTTTTTCCATGACAAAATAGACATCAATCACGAGCGCCTCTTTTTCATTTGCCGTTCGTGCGCTCTTCTTGACCGCAACTCGTTGTGAGACATGGCTTCCGCAATCGGCGGCGATAAAAGCCCCTGGAACTCCCTCAATAATCACCATGCTTCCATAAGGAATAATCTTCGGATCAACCGCTACAATCCCTTGCCTCAAGCTTACCCCCGTGCTCGATTCCCCTCGACGTGTCCAATGATCGGTATTGCTACCAATTTTCCAGTAACAGGTAATCGCGGCAAGTCGACTGACCCCAGATGAGGAGGGCTTAAATTCGCGTGATTGTGTAAATAGATTTAAAATCTCCTGAATCTCTCCAGCCTTCAATCCATGGACCCCTCCATCCCCTCGAGAGACCGATACCCACTCCCCGTTCCCTTGCCAATCAGGAATAAAGACCTCCTCCTCTCCTGCATTTCGATAAAAGCGCCGAAGAGCCTCCTGAGATTCCCTTTTTACTTTCTCAATCTCGATCCGCTTAAGTTCTTCAGCCTCAATCTTTTTCGAAGACTTTCCCTCTGGGGCCTTTACAGAAGCGACTCGCTCTTGAAGAGCCTTGGGCTGATTTCGAGAGGAATAGGAGGCAGAGAGAAGGGGAGGCATCAGAGCCCCACTCAAAATTAAAAAGAAGAATTTCCATCTCTGCTTCATCCCCCAAAGAAAGCATTTTTAATACCACGATGGCCCCAAAGGCCATTTAGTCTAAAATCGGCAATGTTCTTGTTTCCTTATAAAAACCAGTATTCCCTCCATTGTCCTGCGTTTAATCCTCCCGTGAGAGCTTATATCGCATCTCAAATTAAAAAATGTTTTGAATAACGAGAAATAGAATGTAATATACATATGTGCAATTTACTTTTGACATTAATAAAGCCGTCGCATGCTCTGGCTATCTTCTTGAAAAAGAAGGGGGTCAAACAACTGTTTTTGTGTTAATGAAAATGCTTTATGCAGCAGAGAGGGAGGCTTTATCGGGCTGGAAAAGGCCCATTACGGGAGATTCGTTTGCGGCTCTGCCAAAGGGCCCAATTTTAAGCCGAATTTATAATCTCATCAAAAAAGAAGTTCTTTCAACAAATTCCGACATGAAGAAATGGAGTCAGCACTTTTCGGATAGAGTCGGGAATAATATTAAACTTATTTGTCCACCAGATTACGACTATCTTTCTGACAGAGAAAAAAACGCCTTAGATGTGGCCCATAAAAAAATAAAGGATCTCATTGCGGAAAATGGACAAATTGCTGATATTTTACACAAAAAATGGGCTGAATGGAAAGATCCGGCAATCTTTGGAAAAGGTTCAATTCCTATTGAATTTCAAGACATCCTTTCTCAATTCATGGATGAAGAAGAAGTCTTTGATGTTTGCTCTGAAATAAAATCAGTTCAAAGCGCAAAAGCAACCCTTCAAGTCTATCCGATATAAGTATGGTTGTAGGGGATACGCTGGTTTGGTGTCCAGAAAATAACAATAATCCTCATTTATGGATTATTATTTCCGATCCATCAAAACATTCTGGAAATTGTGTCGTTATTAATTTAACATCTTCAAACAATGGCCCAAACGCCTACATTTTAAAAGTAGGAGATCACCCTTATATTTATAAAGATAGTGATGTAAATTTTGGTGACGCTTTTTTGACCAATATTAAAGACATAAATGCAGCTATATCTTCTAATTCTGCAACCCAAAATCAACAAATGAACCTGCAAATTATTTCAGAAATAATAAATAGAGCGCATACACACCAGGCATTCCAACCAATACTTCGTCGTTATTTGTGATTTCAAATTAGGACACTACAGAATTTTTCCCTTAGTTGACGCTTATGCGTTCTCAGAGAAGATCCGGTCGAATCAACTTCGTCTTCTCTCTCCCGCGCTGGGCTCGCCACTCCCGAATTTTGCCATGATCCCCCCCTAATAAAATCTCGGGGACTTTCCTTCCTTGGAACTCCTCAGGCCTTGTATATTGAGGCCCCTCGAGATCCCCTTCGCTAAAGGAATCATTCCCTGCAGACTCTTCGTTGCCGAGAACCCCAGGCAATAATCGCACCGTCGCATCGATCACCACTAAAGCGGCGACGGCGCCATTGCTCAACACATAGTCCCCAATTGAAATCTCCTCATCCACCCAGCCCTCAATCACCCGTTGATCGATCCCTTCATAATGTCCACAAATGAGGAGAATCCGTTTTTTTTCTGAGAACTTTCGTGCGATCGCTTGATTCAGGCGAACCCCCCCCGGAGTCATAAAAACCACATGCGCCGGCTCTCCGAGAGCTTGAATCGATTCAATCGCACGGACCAAAGGCTCACATTTCAACACCATTCCTGGACCCCCTCCATAAGGACGATCATCGACAATCCGGTGTTTATCGAGAGCGTAATCTCGGAGTTGATGGAGGTGAAACTCCACCCGCTTCTCCCGTTCGGCGCGACCTAAAATGCTATGGGGTAAAGCGCCGCTTAAAATTTCCGGGAAAAGAGTGAGGACATCGATACGCATCCCTAAGAATTACCACAAAAAGAAAATTAAAACAAAAAATAAAGTTCTTGTTCCTGCTTGCTTAGAGATCACTCTATTATCCTAGATTCGGCAGTTGAAGCCTCTTTTACCTCTCCATTCGCCCTCACCCAAAGGGTGAACAACAATTGGAGGGGCAGCCCCGACCTGTCGGGGCTGCCCCTCCATTTCAACTGCCGGATTTAGGATTATTTATTTTGTGTTCTCTGCGTTCTTTTGCGGCCCAAACAGACTCTATTTTGGACAGGAGTGACGGTTGTCCCCCTTACTTATTTCGATTAAGTTTTTAAGGTCGATTTCTTTCTCTTGTTCATCGATCCCTTTTTTTGCTCTAATCTCTGGAGTATCATGAAAATTCTTGTTTGGGGGATTAATTATGCGCCGGAGGTGACGGGGATTGCTCCGTATAATCAGGGACTCTGTGAGTTTCTTCATTCCCAAGGCAATGAAGTCCATCTATTCACGACTTTTCCTTATTATCCAGAATGGAAAAAGCGAGCGGAGGACCAAGGGGCGATCTATCGCAAAGAGGTTCTGAATGGGGTTCACGTTCATCGCTGCTGGCATTATGTCCCCCCTCATCCGACCGCTTTTCAGCGCATCCTCCATGAGGCAAGCTTTGTTTGTCATGCCTTTCTCAGGACCCTTTTTCTTTCGAAGATCGATCGGATCATTTTGATCTCTCCCCCGCTTCCGATTGGGATTGCAGGGGCGGTTCTTTCACTTTGGAAAGGGGTTCCCTTTATCTTTCATATCCAAGATTTACAGCCGGATGCAGGGGTTCATATGGGGCTCATTACTTCGCCGATCCTGCAGCGTTTTTTGTATTTCTGTGAACGGGTCGTTTATTCAAAGGCCGATAAAATTACCGTGATTAGTCGGACGATGAAACGAATTATCGAAAATAAGGGACATCCCGCAGAGAAAGTGGTGCTTTTTCCGAATTGGTTTCATCCGGTGAAAGAGGAGGAGCCTTCCCTTTTCTCCTTTCGGGAGTCATTGGCAATTCCAGAGCGGGCATTGTTGCTGGTCTATTCCGGAAATTTTGGAAAAAAACAAGGTCTGGAGATTTTCGTTGAGGCGGCATCAAAAGTGCCGCCAGATCAAGGGCATTGGATCTTTTGTGGGGATGGGGCGGCGAAAGCGGAGCTCATTCAACGAGTCGCTGAGCTAAACTTAAAACAGGTTTACTTTCTTCCGCTGCAAGAAAGCTCCCGATATCATCGGCTCCTTGAGGAGGCCGATCTTTGTCTCGTCTCGCAAATCGGAGGGACCGGTCGCGGTTTGTTTT
>CAMCSM010000055.1 GCA_945877805.1 Methylacidiphilum caldifontis
CGATAGCTCAACGGATAACGCAGATACCATCTCACGCACAAAATAATAATTTCGGGTAAATAGTGGCGCCACTTGAACGGATTCTTCATTTTTAAACCCTATCCAACTCCTTCTCTTTGTTATAGTTATTGTTTTTGCAACAGAACCGAAAATCGTAACCATTGGGTCAAAGATCATTGCTTCCAAGAAGATAAAACCAGAAGTAAAAATCCAAACCTTTGTGCTAATCTCGCTCTTCTCAGGAATGCCGTGCTCGTGCTTCTCCAAGATAAACAGTTCCCCACTTTCCCTCATGCCATCGAGTTCTATCGATCTCATCCAGGCCAATCTCTCAAACTCATCAACCAAGTCTTATGAACTCAAAACAAAAAGCCCTGAATCTACCACCTAATATATCAAAAAATATTTGACAAATCCTTGTGATATATTATAATTTATGTCAATAAGTAGTCTACAGGGGATATCATATATGAAAACGGAAATAAAATCATGGAAGCGAGGGGGTATGCCAGTCCCGAGGATCGTCTTAAGTGTCGCTTTTCTTCTAACACTTTGCTCGACTCATGCGGCGGTTACCCTTATCAGCGAGAAATTCGCTTATACAACGGGAAGTAATCTGACCACTCCTTGGACGGTCACGAATGTCGATTCCAATAACACGGCGGTTGTAAATAGTGCGAGCACCTTGAACGCATATACTCCCAACGGTAATATGCTTACGACGGCGAGGACCAACACAACTTTAGGTGGAATTACCGAGGTCATTGTCAGTGGCGCTGGAGCGGGAACAACTGCGGGAACAGTCGCTGTGGGAAATATGTATCACTTGGATATGGATATTAGTTATGGTTCGTTCCCCACGGGTGCTGGCTTTGGGTTCTCATTAAAAGGCAATGGTGTCGCCTTTTCAGGATTTAAGTTTAATAATAACGCAGGAACGATGACGATGCAGAATTTGACTACGAATTCATCTCTTTCCTTTACGGATCTTGCCGGGGGGCCTTCGGCTGCAATTACGGCGGATGTATGGTATCATGTGGATTTGGATGTATCGATCGCCAGTAGCACAACATCCATAACAACTCTTTCGCTTACGAAGCTGGGAACGGGCGGGGGGAGTATCTATTCAAGTGTCGTATCCAATGAGATTTCTGCATCTTCATTTATTGGGGGGAGTAGTATCTCTTTAAACGGCTTCAATACTTCAGGGCTTTCGAATTTTAACACGGCAAACATCTTGGTTCAAAGTATTCCCGAGCCAACAGATGGTGTTTACTTTGGAATTTTTGCCATCCTTTTCTTCACTTTTTTTAAGCATAATACAAAGGCAAATCGGTTTTGTAATGGGGGGCTCAAGTCGGGTAATTAAACGACCGGAAGTCGGTGTTTTGGGTGTTTGAGTTAATCTGCGTTATAGATAGTAATATGAAATTAAATGACCAAGAAAAACAAAGGGTACGTTTTGCCTTAAAAAGGAATTTTAAATTAGAATTAGGGGCTTTATGTTTATATTTATTTTTCTGTCTCATAGGGTTTGAGATCGGCCCAATATTTGATTTTGCGGACGACCACAATAGAGTTTCCGATCATTCGTTTTTGAGCGGCAGCCTCATCCTGCCGATTATATTTCTCTTTATCCTGACCGTTCAAATAGCATTTTTAATTACAAAGCTTTTGACTGATCGCTACTGGGCCAAGATCTTGGTTCGAGAAAACCCTGAGTGGGATGAAACGAAAAGTATAGACGAGCGTTAGAACATCACCTTAATCGAATTTCGATTTATGAATTTTAAAAATTTTTTAATCCACAAAATGTTAACTATTTTTCGAAAGATTTTAAGAGCGAGGGACTGCCGATCCGAATGGGAGATTGTTTATGGGGTCGTAGAGGATAAGGAGTTAAAATTAAATGCGTTTTTGCCCACGGACGGGACCAAGCCTGTGCCGGCGATCGTGGAGATTCATGGGGGTTGGTGGCATACGGGTGATGCGGCACAAAAAATAGAGGATGTGGAGGGGTGCAAAATTTTTAGGCGACGGGGGGTGGCGGTTTTTTCTATTCAATATCGGTTGGGTAAGACGGGAGGATTTCCGGAAAGCATTCGCGATTGCCGTAATGCAATTCGTTTCATTCGTAAAAATGCAAAACGATTTAACATTGATGGAGATCTCATTGGCGTTACAGGTTTTTCAGCCGGCGGACATCTAGGGGCGATGGTGGCAATGGTTCCTGAGAATTTTGAGGATGGAGGTCCTCTCTCGGGATTGGAAGGGGTCAGTGCGAAAGTTTCAGGGTGCTTTAGTTACAGTCTTCCGACAGACCTTGGTCGTTTTTGGGATCAAGGGCTGGACGATGTCGTACATCATGCCGATGAAACGGTGACGTTTCGTGAGGCGAACTCGGAGATTCGGTTCGATCCGCGTCCACGCCTCCGGACACTCTTTCACGGGATAACCCCAGAGACAAAAGAACACCGAATCCTTTATGACAGAATGTCTCCTTGGGGGCACATTCGTAAATCGATTCCGCCGCTCTTGATTTGTGACGGAGAAAAAGATCCAGTGGTTCCGGGTCTGCATGGTAAGGCTCTTTATGAAGCGCTGAAGAAAGGGGGAGCGGATGTGACTTACTGGATGAGCGTCAACGGCGAGCATTGTTTTCCCAGCGGTAAAGGGTTTGAAAAAACCCTCGATCGGTTCCTCGAGAAGATCTTTAAATTGAGTCCACATCACTTATTAAAAAACAAATCAAACATGATATGAAAAAAAAAGAGATCCAGGAAGATCCCTCCAAAATTTTTAATGACTCCCGCTGGATCTGGCCTGAAAGCCAGCATTGGGATATTCATAATAGCTTTGCCTTGTTTCGCAAAAACTTTTTTTTAAGCCAAAAACCTCGATCCGCGCCTCTTTACATCACCGCCGATCAATCTTATCAACTTTATATTAATGGGATTTATGTCTGTCGGGGTCCTGCGCGGGGCTACCAAAAATCATGGCCCTATGATCAGATCGATGTCGGGCCGCTTTTGGTCAAGGGGAAGAACCTGATCGCAGTGCGGGCTTATAATCCGGGCTTTAGCAATTTTCAATATCTCACCCAGGGATTTGCGGGGCTACTCGTCGCGGCAAAATGGGGAGATTTTAAACTCAAAAGCGATTCCCAATGGAAAGCGCGGCGACAAACAGGGATTAATGGCGCAGCGGTTCCGGTCAGTATACAGCTTTTTGGTCAGGAACATATTGATCTTCGGTCTGAAGATCCCGACTGGCTTAAGCCGGAGTTTGATGATTCTTCGTGGAGTGAGCCTGTGGCTGACTTTACCTCTTGTCCATGGAACGCCATGCCTTGGTATTCTTTGGAGCCCCGTGGCATTGATCAACTCGAGGAAAAATTAATTCCCTTCGGAAAAGTGATCGGTCAGGCGACCGGCCTGAATTCCATCGACTACCGAACCACTCGTGATATCGCGCGTACGGTTTATGAGGAAGGCCTATCTCACCAACCTGCGGACAATCGCACGGAAACATTGCGGTGGGAGGCTACGCCTGAAAAGACTTTTCAGCGGGTTCTCATTGATTTTGGAAAAACCGTTGTTGGGGTCGTAGGCTTTCAGGTGGAAGGGGCTCAAGGGGGCGAAATAATCGATGTACTCCATGTGGAAACTATTGATCCTCAAACCCTCACTCTTGACTATTTTCCGGGGATGCTTGGTCGCATGGCCTTCGCCCATCGGGTGGTTCTTTCGAAGGGTTTCTATGAGCATTTCTTTTATCATACGATGGGGTTCCGTTACATGACAGTAACGGTTCGTCATGTCACATCCCCGCTGATTCTCAAACCCCTTTTCCGCACCACGATTTATCCGCTCGATATTCAGGGGCGCTTTCAATGTTCGGATTCATCGTTAAATCGGATCTGGGAAACCTGTACTCACACCCAGCGATGCTGCAGTATCGACGCCTTTGTCGATACTCCTTATCGAGAACAAGCCCAATGGTGGGGTGACGCGCGGGTTCAGGCGTGGAACACTTTTCATCTGGCCAATAATGATGACCTCCTCCGTCGTGGGATCAAATCCATCTCCATGCAAAAAGTGCCGAACGGGCTGACCTATGGACATGCTCCGACCATGAGCCATTTCTGTATTCTCCCCGATTTTTCGCTCATTTGGATTCTCACTCTTTGGGATTACTACTGGCAAACCGGCTCCACGGAGCTCTGTTCAAAATATGAGGAGACCATTCTCGGTATTCTCGGTTATTTTCGAGAAAAGACCGACCCCAAACTCGGTCTCGTCCGATACGATGCCCGCTATTGGCTCTTCCTCGATTGGACCGAAATCCATCGGGAAGGATCTCCGACGATTCTCAATCTTTGGCTTCTCGAAGCGCTTCAAAAACTGGAGATCCTTTGGACGCTCACCAAACGAAAAACGCTCGCGCATGATGCCCAAAAATGGGCTCTGCGGCTCCGAAAAGCACTCCGACCTCTTATTAATAAAGAGGGTTTGATTCGAGATGGGTATGATACGAAGGGAAAAATGTCACAAGAGACCTGCGTCCATTCCCAGACATTAGCGATCATCACGGGACTCTGCCCGCAATTGAACGCAAGGATGATCGAGAAAGTTCTGATTCCGTGCGTACGTGAACCTGAAAAATTCAAGGCAAAACCTTCCGCTTACTGGATTACTTATATCTTTACCGTGCTTCAAAATCATGGAGCTGAAAAAGTCGTTTTGGAATCGATTCGTAAAAACTGGGGGAAGATGGCAGAGCATGGGACGACGTGGGAAAACTTCTCTCCACGCCGTGGGGATGAGAGTTTTTCCCATGCGTGGTCTGCGCATCCTTTGTACCACCTCATGCAGACGATCGGGGGAATCAGACAGAATGCGCCCCGATGGAAGAAAATCATTTTTCAGCCCTTTTTTGAAGGAGAATACGGGGAGACGATCATTCCCACCCCGATGGGGAAAATTAAAAGTCAGTGGAAAAAGGGAAAAAATAATACAGTCACGGTCTCTCTGACACTTCCTAAAGGTGTTTCCGCACTTGTTCGTCTACCGGGGAAAAAGGATTTTCTCTCCCATAAATCGTCGAAATGGATCGTCACGCAAGAGTGACTGTTTTCACGAAGATTTTTGAGATCACCACGTCTCCTTCACCCTTTTGGGGTCCTATTTTACAGATAAAATCAATCCTCAATGCAAGAAATAGGATAAATGGGTAATGGGTCTACGAATGAGAAGTCTGGCCGTAATAGGCATTTGTGCCGTGTTTGCGGAAGTAATGTTTTTTCAATTGGGATGGAGAAAGAGTCAAAGCATCTCGCTCGATCAACTTCGATTGAAGAGCCATTTGCGCAATCACTTCTAGCGCGAAAGCGGTTTCCACCGACTTTTTTACGGAGGTCCCCCAAACAAAGGGACCGTGTCCATGAACAAGCACCGCAGTAATTTCAGAGGGGGCGATTTTTTGAAATCGTTCGACGATCACTTTTCCTGTTTCCAACTCATAATCTCCCTCAATTTCTTGAGGAGTCATCGGACGAGTGATCGGAATTTCTCCATAAAAGTAGTCTGCATGCGTGGTTCCGTAACACGGAATTCCCTGACCTGCCTGAGCCCAGCTTGTGGCATAGCGCGAGTGGGTGTGAACGACGGATCGAGCCTCTGGAAAATGCTTCAGGAGATAGGCGTGGGTCGGGGTATCTGAGGAAGGGCGCAAGGTCCCCTCGATAATTTTCCCCTCGAGATCGACAATGACCATCTGATCGGGTGTTAAATTTTGATAGTCAACGCCGGAGGGTTTGATGGCAAAAGCGGTTTTCGATTCGTTGGCCACACTGACGTTGCCAAAGGTCAGATCGACGAGGCCAAGCCTTGGAAGCTCCCGGTTCGCCCAGCAGCACTCTTCGCGGATCTGTTGATAAAAACTCATCGAACGACTCCGAGTTGTGGGGAGAGGTGATAGGCGACTTCATTCCACCGGATTTCTTTTTTGAAATCAGGAATCTTTGTTTCGGAACCGATGATTAAAAGTTCAATGCCGGAGATTTCCGCAAAGTCTTCGAGGTGCTCGCGGGTGAGCGATTGACTGAATCCGGTGTGATGGGCTCCTCCCGCGAGAATCCAGGCTTCGCACCCGGTTTTAAAATCCGGTTGGGGAACCCAGACGGCTCGGGCAACGGGAAGCTTGGGCATCGGCTCCGGAGCCTTTTCCACTTTGACTTCATTCAGGATGAGCCGGAATCGATTTCCGAGATCAATCAATGAAGCGTTGATCGCATCTCCGGGAGCGACATCAAAGACGAGACGGAGAGGATCTTCTTTCCCGCCGATTCCAAGAGGATGGATTTCAAGGCTTGGCTTCGCCTCCGCAATGGACTCGCAGATCTCGAGCATATGGGCTCCAAGGACCTTGCTTCCCGAGGGATGAAGATGATAGGTGTAGTCCTCCATGAACGAAGTTCCTCCGGGAAGTCCATCCCCCATGACTTTCATGGCGCGGAGCAGTGCGGCGGTTTTCCAATCCCCTTCTCCTCCGAATCCATAGCCTTCGTTCATCAGTCGTTGAACTGCGAGCCCGGGAAGTTGCTTGAGTCCATGAAGGTCCTCAAAGGTCGTGGTGAACCCCTTAAATCCCCCTTCTTCCAGAAAGCGGCGCATTCCCAACTCGATTCTTGCTCCGTCGCGAAGGGATTCGTGTCTCTTTCCGTTTTTCTTCAAGTCGGAAGAAACAAGATACTCTTTTTCATAAAGAGAGGCCAAACCATCCACATCGCTTTCTGATATCTGATTCACCTTTTGAACAAGATCCCCAACTCCGTAACCATTTACGGAAAATCCAAATTGGATTTCGGCAGAGACTTTGTTTCCTTCGGTCACGGCGACTTGACGCATATTGTCGCCAAAACGGGCAAACTTGGCTCCCTGCCAATCTTGCCACGCATGAGCCGCGCGCATCCAGATCCCCATTCGGTTTTGAACCTCAGGATCTGTCCAGTGTCCAGCCACGACCTTTCGAGGTTTGCGAAGCCGGGCATTGATGAATCCGAATTCACGATCGCCGTGAGCCGACTGGTTCAGATTCATGAAATCCATATCGATCGTCGACCAAGGAAGATCTTGATTGAACTGGGTATGAAGGTGAAGCAGAGGCTTTTGAAGAATCGAGAGACCTCCGATCCACATTTTCGCGGGAGAAAAGGTATGCATCCAGGCGATCAGGCCGACGCATGTCGGAGCGACGTTGGCTTCTTCACAAATTTGGCGGATGCCATCGGGTCCTGTGAGAACCGGTTTGAAGACGATCCTGAGTGGAAGTCTTTTGGATTGGGTGAGACCTTCGACTATTTTTTGAGAATGACTGGAGACCTGTTGGAGGGTTTCAGGTCCATAGAGATGTTGACTTCCAGTAATGAACCAAATTTCGGCGTGGGGATTATTTTTGATCATAAAATTTTCTATACTTATGTTTGTTGTTGTTTAATTTCTAAAAGTTGTTTCATGATGAAACCGAGATTGGCGTTGCAAGAGATGTTTCCGAAGGAGTCGTGAAGCGATCGGTAAAGTAAAAAGAGCTTTTCGTAAGTGGCATGGGCTTCGCGACGTGACCGATAGACCTTGGTTTGAAGTCCGGTCATTTTTGCCTGAGCTTCTTGAAAGGTCGCATATCCACCGGCCGCTTTCCCTGCGACAACGGCTGCGGCTACCGCTGATCCGAGGGCGCAACTTTGTGCGGAACGGGAAAGACGCATTTCGCACCCCGTGACATCGGCATAGATCTGCATCAGAAGAGGATTTTTTTCAGCGATTCCGCCACAGCAGACGATCTGGTCGATGGTGATGCCATATTCTCTAATTCGCTCTAAAATCATTCTTGCCCCAAACGCCGTCGCCTCGATATGGGCTCGGTAGATTTCCGCGGCGGTCGTGTGGAGAGTTGTTCCGAGGAGAAGACCGGTGAGCAAAGGATCGACCAAAATAGTCCGGTTCCCATTATTCCAATCCAAAGCAAGAAGACCGCTTTGTCCCGGTTTTAGACGGGAGGCCTCGGCCGCAAACGAGGTGTAGGTCTTCGGGTCTCCCTTGCAAACCCCCTCAATCCACCATTTGAAAATATCGCCGACCGCTGATTGTCCGGCCTCGATCCCATAAAATCCGGGGAGAATCGCGCCGGGGACAATTCCGCAGATGCCCGGAATATCGGGAATTTTCTTTTCCATGGAGACGACACAACAGTCGCAAGTGGAAGTCCCGATGGCTTTGACGAGGGTTCCTTCACGAACACCCGATCCGATTGCTCCGTAGTGGACGTCGAATTCGCCGATGGCGATCGGAATTCCTTCAGAAAGTCCGAGTTTTTGGGCCCATGATTTTCCGAGATATCCCGCACACGTGTTTGCATCATACGCCTTTTGGTAGAGTCGGGATCGGAGCGAGGCGAGTCGGGGATCGAGCATTCCAAGAAACTCTTCGTCAGGAAGGCCTTGCCATTCTTCGGAATAAAGGGCCTTGTGTCCTGCAGCGCAAATCCCCCGCTTGATTTTGGAAGGATGATCGATTTCGGCGAGAACGGAGGGGATATAATCCGAGAGCTCGACCCAGCTATAAGCAGCATCGAAGACTTTGGGATCAACCTTGAGGCAATGCCAGATCTTGGCCCAGAACCACTCTGAGGAATAGGTATTTCCACATTTGGCCACGTAAGCGGGTCGATGTTTTCGGGCCATCGCCGTGATTTTTTCGGCTTCTTTGACGCTGGTATGGTCTTTCCAAAGCCATGCGTGGGCGTTGAGATTTTTTTTAAAAGGAGAAAGAAGGGCCAGAGGGACATTTCTCTCCGTCACGGGAATCGGAGTCGATCCCGTCGTATCAACACCGATGCCGATCACGTGGGATGCCTTGAATTTTTGAGCTTTTCGAGCGGCGACTTTGAGGGCCTTTTTGACGGATTGCTCCAATCCAATCAGATAGTCTGCTGGATTTTGGCGTGCGAGATGATGATTTTTTGAATCGAGAAGAATACCCTCTTTTCCAGAGGGATAAGGGATCACCGCGGTTCCAATCTCATTTCCATTGTGACAGTCCACGACAATCGCCCGAACAGAATTCGTTCCATAATCTACTCCAATCGTATAGGCCATGAGGATAAAATCGCCGATCAGGGAAAAAGGTAAACAAGTGTTTAACTTTACAGTAAAATAAAAATCGACTATTTTAGCGAATCTTGAAAGTTAAAGTTTCCATGAACGATGTGGCTCGAGAGGCGGGGGTTTCCAAAATGACTGTCTCTCTGGCTCTCCGGCGTGATCCCCAGATTTCACTGGAAACACGCGAGAAGGTCATGAAGACGGCTGCGAAAATGAAATATGTGGGAAACCCCCATGTTGCGGAACTCATGGCTCGACTGAGAACTTCCCGTAGCGCCCTTTTTAAAGCGACCATCGGTCTTATCAACGCCAACGAAAACCCGAAGGCATTTCAAACTCATCCGACGATTCCGACGTATGTGGAGGGGATCTCCCGATCAGCGCTGCGTTTGGGTTACGCCCTTAATCGGTTTTGGCTACATGACCCCAAAATGAGTCCGGAGCGTCTCTATCGGATTTTAAGAACCCGGAATATTCGGGGACTGCTTCTGGTGGGGCTTATGGAAAACAATGTCCTTCCGAAAGGATATGAACTGCTATGGGAAAATTTTGCGTGCGTGGTCACAGGCGTTCGGACGACCGATCCGACTTTTTCATTTTCCTGTGTCGACCATCATGCGGCGACTCTGCTTGCTTTCGAAAAGGCGATTCAGCATGGATACCGGAGACCGGCTCTCGTTTTGGATGATGTGATTGATCGGCTCGTCGAAAGGCGTTTTCTTGCGGGGGCTTTAGTTTCTCAGATGACGATCCCCAAAAAGAATCGAATCCCCGCATTCATGAGGGTCAGGGAAGCGGATAAAGATCTGAAACTTTTCAAAGATTGGTTTTATCGGTATGAACCCGATTGTTTGATTACGCTTTACCACCGGATCGAGCGTTGGGTTCATGCGCTTCCGAAAAAGATTCCTGAGGAAGTCGGTTTAATCCAATTGGAATGGAGATCAGATCATCCTGAGTGGTCGGGGGTCGTTCAGCATAATGACCGGACGGGGGAAGCGGCTTTAAACATGGTTATTCATCAGATTCATCAAAGTGAATTTGGCATTCCTCAAAATCCTACGGCGACCCTCATCCAAGGGTCGTGGAAAGAGGGCCAAACGCTCAGATCTAAAGTGAGTGTTCATTTATCGGACGGTAGAGCAAGTTTGATTTAGTTTGTCGTAAAAATGGGGTTGGTACGTCTCTGTCGCTTGCGGCCAGCGGATCGGTAGACCGTCTTAAGTTGGGTATTCCAGCATAAATGTACCTATTGTAATACAGGATTTGGGGTAAACACTTTATCATCAACGCTAAACTCAAAAAAGTTACCCCCTGTTTTCACAAAAACACGATTTTTCGATGAAATTATTCCGGAGAAATAGGATCAACCTCTGAGGAGGCTGCGTTGCATCAAAAGAGAGGCAAACGTAACCCGTTCATAATGAAGGGATAATGTGAGTCGTTATATTGTGCCTCAAAAATGCCTCTTGGCGGCATGTTCCTTATGCTTGCGCTAAAATAACACGCTTTTGCCAAAACCCCAAAATGGGGGTAACTTTTTGGAGTTTAGCGTTGATACTTAGAGACTTATATTGATTCGTATATTACAACAGGTACATTTATGCTGGAATACCCAATATTCACTACTCCAATGGATTATTTTATATTCCTCATCTTAAAAATGATCCCCATGAGCACGGTGCGATTTCCATTCATGATGATCTTCTGAATTTTAAAGAATGCTTAGGAGCCCATCTTAAGCGGGATTTCTCGGGCAAGTTGGAAGCTACCCCGGAATGGGAACTGAATCCTTTTATTTATCCTCATGATGTACATGTGGATTCGAAAGGGGATATCTATCTCGCCCAATGGTATTCGGGAGGAACACATCCTCTGAAGCTCGAGAGAATGAATCCCATCTAATCACATTTCCACTTTACCTAGGCCACATTTATGATTTTTGCAACAGAACCAAATTACCCGATAAAAATACTTGCATTAAATATATTCTGTAATATATTACAAATATGATTTATCCTAAGATTACCGGACTTGTTGCTGCTCCCTTCACTCCATTTTGTTCCAATGGGGAATTGAACCTCAAAAAGATTGAGCTCCAGGCTCAACATCTGATCGATCAAGGTGTTTCTGGGGCTTTTGTTTGTGGAACAACCGGCGAAGGATTTTCACTCACAATAGAAGAACGCGTCAAGATTACGGAACAATGGATAAACATCGCTAAGAAGGATCTCAAGATTGTTGTGCACGTGGGGCATCCTTGCCTTCAGGAATCAAAGGAGCTCGCGAAGCATGCCCAGCAAATGGGGGCTCACGCTTTTTCGGCGACGCCGACGAGTTGTTTTAAATCGCCGACGGTTCAAGATCTTGTTGAATATGCGGCGGAAATCGCAGCAAGTGCTCCGAAGCTTCCCTTTTACTACTATCATATCCCCTTCTTTTCGGGAGTTGCTTTTAAAATCAGTGAATTTTTGGAAATCGCAGAATCGAAGATCCCGAATCTGGCGGGAATCAAATTTACCAATGAAGATTTGATGGATTATGGTCTCTCGCTCCAATTTCAAAAAAAGAAATTTGATCTGCTCTTTGGCCGGGATGAGATTCTTTTGGGAGGTTTGGCCTTTGGGGCTGAAGGGGCGGTCGGAAGTACCTATAATTTTATGGCCCCCCTGTATCTTCGGATGATTGAGGCGTGGAAATCGGGGGCTTTGGAGGAGGCTCAAAGACTGCAGTATACCGCGCAGAAAATCATCGCCGTCGGATTATGTCACGGAGGTTTGCCTGCCTTCAAGGAGATACTCAAAATCGTAGGAATTGATCTAGGGCCTGTGCGTAAGCCCCTCCGGGCATTTCCGCCCCAGACGACAAAAGTTCTCGAGGAACAACTCGAGAAGGTCGGATTCTTTAAGTATGCCACTCACGGGTTGCATAAACGAGAGATCTTGGTCTCCCAGAAATAATCCTTGGAAGGTCTTATTTATGAATATCTACGTTGAACTTAAATTAAATTCCGAAGAAAGAGAAAGAGTCAAAAAGATTGCCGGGGCGGATACGCTCTGGATAGCAGATCCTGAAAAAAGATCCGAGGAAGATCTGCAGGCTTTAAAAAAAGCGGAGATCATTTTTGGGAATTGTTCTCCCTCTTGGTTGGAAAAAGCGGAGAAATTGAAATGGTTTCAATTGATCTCTGTCGGATTTGACGATTACATCGCCACATCCGGGAATCTCGTCAAAAAGCAGGTCGTCAGCACAAATTTAAGTGGTTTTTTCGCTGAGCCTGTTGCTCAAACGATGTTGGCGGGAGTGCTTTCTTTGTATCGGGGACTAAAGACATTGGAAAATCTCCAGTCGAGGAAGTGTTGGAATAAATTGGAGGTGAGGAGTCAGATTTGTACGTTGCGAGGCGCTCGAGTACTGATGCTTGGATCGGGGTCGATTTCAAATCGTTTTGTCGAATTAATACAACCCTTTGAATGTAACGTCAGGATCTTTGCGCGTGTGGAACGTCCGGGATGTATTCACCGTCTGGAAGATCTCGATGCTCTTTTGCCGGAGATCGATATTCTTTGTTCCGCTCTGCCTGAAACTCCTTCTACAAAAGGACTTCTCAGTCGGGATCGTCTTTCAAAAATGAAAAAGGGGGCGATCTTGGTGAATGTGGGGCGCGGGAGTCTCGTGGATGAATCCGCATTAGGGGAGGCCCTTCGCTCAGGGGTGTTGGGAGGGGCGGTTTTGGATGTGACGATGAGAGAACCCTTGCCGCTGGAAGATCCGTTATGGACTTGCCCAAATTTGATTCTCACCCAGCATACGGGAGGGGGATCCAACGATGAGACTGATCGAAAGATTTCGTTTTTTAAGGAAAACCTCCAACGCTATCGAAGTGGAAAGCCGTTGAACGGGATTGTGAACTGGGAAAAAGGATATTAATCTAAATTTCGTAGTTCAAGGACTCGACTATTTAGAGCTGACAAAAGGATCTCTACAAAAATGAAAAAACAGATTGTTATTTCCGCCGACCAATTAACAGACTCGCATGTTGAACAGATCGTTCAAGCATGTGAGGGCTGGGCAAGTTGTGAGCGACTTCCGCAAAGTCTCTCAGGAGCTCCTCTGGAAGAGGTGCTTTCCTATACCGATATCGTGGTTGGATGGACAAACCCTGCTTCCCTCCTTTCCTCAGCCGTCTCTGTCTATCTCTGCGGAAGTGCCGGTTATGAGGCCTACATGGGGATTGGTCTTTCGAATAAAAAAGGGTTTCAGCTCACGAATGCAGGGGGAGCCATGGGAGCGACGATTGCTGAGCATTGTCTCGCGATGCAGTTTGCTCTTACCCGGGAATTGCCGTTGATTTTTACCCAACAATCCCAACGGATTTTTCAGCGCTGTTGGAATGCCCAGGAAATTGGAGGTTCCACGGCATGTATTGTCGGACTCGGCAATTCGGGACGTGAATTAGCGAGGAGGTGTCGTGCTTTGGGTCAAAAAGTGATCGGAGTCTGTCGGACAAAAGATCGCTATCACGATATCGTCGATGAAGTTTTCTCTTCGGATGAACTGGAAAAGGCGGTCCGAAAAGCGGATCACATCTTTTGTCTTCTCCCCGGGGGACCTGAAACTAAAAACATGTTTCACCGTGATATTTTTGCAGCGATGAAGCCGAGTGCATTCTACTACACTGCCAGCCGAGGGAGCGTAACGAATGAAGCGGATCTGGTGGAAGCATTAAACAACGGTCGAATTGCAGGTGCGGGAATAGATGTCTTTGAAGTCGAACCGCTCCCCCCGGAAAGCCCGCTCTGGGCGATCCCCCATGTGATTGTCTCCCCCCACAGCGCAGGATTGTCGTCTCGTCTCAATGATCGTTTGACAAAGACTTTTATTGATAATCTGATCAATATTCGAGATAAACGTCCTCTTCACCACCTGATTCCCTCCGAGACCCTCAAATAATAAAAGGCATGTTTTTGTTGACTATAATATATCACATGATAGCTTACAATTTATAAGCATCACATCGTTTTTAATATCTGAGTAGACTTAACCCTTAACCACCGATTATTAAATATCCCATGAAAATATCATCCGTATCCGTTCGTCGCCTTTCAATTTCATCTGCCTCCTGGTATGGAGGCGAAATTCCCGCTGGCCAGCCGAAGTCATTTCAGTTCCCTTTGATGGAGATTAAAACCGATGACGGCCACGTAGGTCATTCGATGGGTTACTGCCCGCTGGGACAAGGGAGGGGAGCTTCTTACCAACTCGCCGATATTTACCCGCGCATCCTGCTCGGACGCAATCCGCTCGAGCACGAGGCCCTCTGGCAGGAAATGCGCTTACTGCATCGTCACCTTTACCACTGCAGTGAGGCGAACTTCGGAGTTGTCGATGTCGCGCTTTGGGATCTGAAAGGAAAGATTCTCGGGCAACCCATCGCAGTTCTGCTCGGTTTGCGCAGACGAACAGTCGGAGCTTATGGGACCGGATTTTATTACCTGAACACGCCGGAGGAGGTGGCGGCTGAAGTGCGCAAGCTCAAGGCGCGGGGCTATCGCGGGGCCAAATTTAATATCAATAAAGATGTGAAAACCACCATCGGACTTTGCAGGGCTATTCGGGAAGCTGCCGGACCGGATTATCCGGTGATGTTGGATATCAACAGCTACCACAATTTCCAGGATGCCTTGACGATCGGCCGGGAGCTGGATCGATTGGGCTTTTATTGGTTTGAGGAGCCGATCTACGAACGCCACATTGGACGGCTCGCGGAGCTGGCTCGCCAGCTCGAGACTCCGTTGCTTTCCGCCGAGACCTCTTCCTTTGGAGAGCTCGGGGAATACCTGCGGACGGGGGCCATCGACTTGGTGCGCTCCGATGTTTTGATCAAGGCCGGAGTCACCGGATTGAAAAAAACCATTGATGCCTGCGAGGTGGCCGGGATGGGATGTGAGATTCACACCTGCGCCTCTCCTCTTCTTGATCTTGCTAATCTCCAGGTGGCTATGGCGACGAACAGTTGCCCATGGGTCGAATGCCACCAGGACATGTTTCGCTTCGGTTTGAAAAAGCCACTTCTGGATGTCTCCCCGGATGGGACCATCCATCTGCCGGACGGACCGGGGCTGGGTGCCGACCTCGACTGGGATTGGATCGAGAACCACACTGAAGAAATGATTGAAGGAAAAAGCTGCTAAAAACGACTAAAAAGGTTATGACCACAAAACCCTATGATAGCCATACCATTCACCCCTGAAGAAATATTCAGCCATCTTCCGCCGAACCGTTGTGGGGAAGCGGATCGCCGTTATATGGACGAGATCCTGGAGTCTGGGTTTAGTAATCGACGAGAGTCCGCAGAGATGCTCAAACGGTTTGAAGAAGAGTTGACTCAATTGCCCACGGCAGAAACACTTGGAATCGCATGAACTTCATCGACTGGTTTTTCGTCTGCGTCCCGCTTCTGATCGTTTTCTTCGCCGGTTGGTATACCAAACGCTACGTACGAAGCGTGTCGGAGTTTCTCTCCGGGGGACGCGTGGCGGGACGTTACCTCCTTGCGGTGGCAAAGGGAGAAATGCTTTCCGGGGCGGCGATCTTCGTCTCCGCATTTGAAATTATCCGGCAGGCAGGATTCACGTACACTTGGTGGTCATGGATTAATATACCGGTGGGATTGATGATTTCCATCACCGGCTTTGTCGTTTACCGTTATCGTGAAACGCGTGCCATGACGTTGGCGCAGTTCTTTGAACTCCGCTACAGCAAGCCTTTCCGCATTTTCACGGGGGCCCTCGGATTTCTTGCCGGATTGATGAATTTCGGAATTATACCAGTCGTGGGAGCTCGGTTTATTACTCAGTTCCTAGGAGTTCCTGCAACAGTCAATCTCTTTGGGTATTCGGTGATGACTTACATTCCTGTGATGGCCGTGCTCTTATCGATCACTGTTTATCTGACCATTTCCGGCGGGCTGGTTTCGGTGATGATCACGACCTGTCTCGAGGGAATGATTTCGCAGATCTTTTATCTGGTCATTATCATCTCTCTTGTTTGTATTTTTCCGTGGAGTTCGATCTCCCAGGTGCTCTCTGACCAGCCTGTCGGACGGTCGCTGATCAATCCCTTCCAGAGCGGGGCGCTCAAGGATTTCAACTTGACCTATGTGTTGATGGCAGTCTGGGTGAGTGTCTATGGGACCATGGCCTGGCAGAATCAAAGTGCCTTGAACTCGGCGGGGTTGACTCCGCACGAAAATCAGATGGGAAACATCCTCGGCTTCTGGAGGGACTTGGCAAGAATGGCGACGGTAGTTCTTCTCGGCGTCTGCGCTCTCACCTATCTGAACCACCCGGACTTTGCGTCACAATCGGCCCACGTGAAGGAAATTGTAAGTCAAATTCCAGATCCCCAGACCCAACAACAAATGATGCTTCCAACAGCAGTGATCGAATTACTTCCCAATGGCGTCAAGGGAATGCTCTTTGTGGTCCTGCTCATGGGGATTTTCGGGGGGGACTCCTCTCAGTTGCATTCTTGGGGAGGACTCTTTATCCAGGATATTCTGGTTCCTTTGCGAAAAAAGCCTTTTTCTCCGAAAACCCATCTCCGACTGCTTCGGTGTGCGGTGATCGGTGTGGCCCTCTTCGCCTTTCTGTTCGGAGTCTTGTTTCGCCAGATTGAGTACATCGCCATGTGGTGGGCGGTCACAACCGCGATCTATGTTGGTGGCGCAGGAGCGGTCATTATTGGGGGGTTGTATTGGAAAAAAGGAACAACGGCGGGGGCGTGGGCCGCCTTGCTCTCCGGCTTTTCCCTGGCCCTTGGAGGAATCGTCGCCCGGCAGATCTGGATGGAAAAGTTTCCCTACGACTGTATGCAAGTTTCGTTCGGGGCCTCTCTTGTCGCGATCGCTGTTTACGTGATTGTCTCGTTGATTACATACCGGGAGGATTTCAACATGGATCGACTGTTCCATCGCGGAAAATACGCCGCAATTAAAAACCCTGGCGACGACGATTCCAAGACCAAAGACCTCCGGAAGCCCTCGATCTGGGACCGGATCATCGGTCTGGATGAAAACTTTACCTCGGGGGACAAATGGATTGCTCGAGGGGTTTTTACTTACAGTTTCCTTTGGTTTAGCCTCTTTGTTGTCGGCTCTCTTTGGAATCTGATCCGTCCATGGTCGCCATCGACTTGGAGCACGTTCTGGCATATTCAGGCTGTCGGCGTCTCTCTTTTTATGGCTATGTTTACCGCGATTTGGTTTACTTGGGGAGGGGTTCGCGATATCCGAGATCTCCTGCGACGGCTCAAAGAGGTGAAGATCAACAACCTCGACGACGGCACAGTGGTGGTACATCAGAATCTCGACGAGCAGTCGAAAAAAAACTCATCCCCCTTATGAGCGAAGAGACCCAAAAACTCGACAGAGGATTTCCTTCTCGTCTTGGAAGGTCCTGTTGCAAAAATCATAAATGAGAGCACGGTGAGATGTAAAGGGGAAATCAGGCATTAAGACCGAAGAGATTTTCTACGAATTTGTTTTGGGCCAAAACATCATCTTTTGAGACATATTTGACGCGGCCTTTTCGGATCATGTGCATGGTTTCGTAACCGCGCAAAGTAGTTGCTCAGGCCGTATCAAAGGTAAAGAATCCGAGCCCCGGAGAAACTTGTCTTTTGATGAATCGATGGTCCTGCTCAATGATATTATTGAGATATTTGACAGGTCTGAGTTTCGCCCTTTTTGGCAATAGTCCTTCCCGTTTCATGGTCTCAACAGCCATCGGATAAGCTGGGTTTTTATCGACATTGATCACACGCGGAATCGGATTTTTTGGTTCTGAGAGAATCTTCTTAAAAAAGCGTTTTGCCGCTCTGGAATCTCGCTTGGCGCACAATAAAAAATCAATGGTTTGACCCTCTTTATC
>CAMCSM010000056.1 GCA_945877805.1 Methylacidiphilum caldifontis
CATTTTTGAGTTCTTTGCGTTCTCTGTGGCTAAATTTCTGTTTTTAGTCTCAATCAGCCCCACTCAAGTTCTTCGATCCGTATTGATCTAAAACCGCCAAAAACTCACTTTTTTTAATCGGCTTCGAGAGATAGTCATTCATCCCCTGAGCAATATAGTTCTCCCGATCGCCGACAAACGCGTTAGCGGTCAATGCGACGATCACACGTCGAGTTTCTCTCTGTTGAATCTCATGTTCGCGAATGAGGCGTGTCGCTTCAAGTCCATCCATTTGAGGCATCTGAATATCCATTAAAATAATTCGATAACGATTCCTTTTCATCATCACCACAGCATCCGCTCCATTCGCCGCTTGATCGGAGGAATACCCCTCTTTTTCAAGCATTTTACAGATCAATCTCCGATTTGCCTCATTATCCTCAACGACTAAAATCTTCTGACCGACCATTACAGGAGCCACTTGTGGGGCACTCAAAGCGTTACCGCTCTTGAGTTTATCGGTTTGCCCGAGAACTTCCGCAAGGGTCTCGTGGAAACGAGAAAGGTGCAACGGTTTCTGGAGGATCGATACAAAAAACTCTCGACCGCCTTGTTCGACAAGGTCTCCCTTTCCTATTGAGGAAAGCAACACTAAAGGAATCTCTTTCGTTTGGGAATTTTCCTTCATCTTTCTTGCCAAAGTCACTCCATCCATCTCGGGCATCATCAGATCTAAGATGGCTAAATGAAAATCAGATTTCTGTAGCAATAGGTTCCATGCCTCCTCTCCCCCAGAAGCCTCGTGAACTGTCATTCCTAAAAAGGTTAATCGTTTCTTTAAAAGGATTCGATTGGTTTGATTGTCATCAACGATTAAGACCGATTTTCCTTCAAACAACTTTGATTGATCTTTAAGTGACGACAAATCTTCTTGGATTGGCCCCTCTTTCGCCTCAATTTCAAACCAAAACAGCGATCCCTTCCCCTTCTCACTTTCGACACCAATCGCTCCCCCCATCAGCTCGACTAAATTCTTCGATATCGCTAATCCAAGCCCCGTCCCGCCAAAGCGCCTTGTCGTTGAAGCATCTGCCTGCGAAAAAGGCTTAAAGAGTTTACTCACCTCCTCAGAGGTCATTCCAATCCCGGTATCGCGAATCTCAAAACGGATTTTCTTCAAGGAACCGACCTCTTTTAGACTCACGGAAAGAACCACCTCCCCTTTTGGGGTAAATTTAATCGCATTCCCGAAAAGATTCAAAAGGACCTGTCTCAGCCGTAACGGATCTCCATAAATAGCGGTCGGAACTTTGAAATCGATATCGTTGATGATTTCAATATTTTTCTGCTCCGCCCCCAAGACATGAAGATCTAAAACACTCTCCACACATTTCGTCAGAATGATGGGAGTCGATTCCAATTGGACCCGTCCAGCTTCCAGTTTTGAGAAATCCAATATATCGTTTAAAATCCCTAAAAGAGATTCAGCACTTGTTTGAATCGTCTGAACATACTCTTTTTGTTCCTCATCGAGCTTTGTTTCAGAGATCAGATTTGTAAATCCGATCACCCCATTCATCGGCGTTCTAATTTCATGACTCATCATTGCTAAAAACTCGCTCTTGAGTCGTCCCGCACTTTCCGCCTCCTCTTTCGCCTTCAGGAGCCTTACTGCATCCTCATTCATTCGACGAGCGATTCGATTTCCGAACGTAATCGTCCCACAAATCATGACGAAGATCGCCACTGCAATTAAATACTCAAAGCGTCGGATTCGATCTCCTTCAATTTTCTGTTGTTTGAAAAGATATTCTTGAATCGTTCCGATCTGATTGACGAGATCACGAATGGATCCGTTAAGCGTCGCAAATTTGCGATCCATCGTCGCCATTCGTTTTCCCGCCTCTGGAGCCTTATTTTGATTAAAAAAACCGAAAATTAACAGCGCCTCTTTTCCCATCTCCTCCATACTTCTTTCGATGTCGTCTATTTGAAGAAGGATCCCTTCTCGTAAAAGTTTATCGGGCTCATCTTGAATTTCAAAACGAAGCGATTTTAGATAATTTTTGAAAGCCTCTAATTCCTCCTCATACTTCGCTTCTTCCTCTTTGGCATTGAGGGTATCAAAAACGTTATTTCCTGGGGCATTTACCTTCGTCGCATATTCTCCTAAGTCGATGTAATGATTACGACGATCGACCCAAATTTGATTTTCAATAATCGATTTTTCGAAGACTTGAGATTGACGATAACTCAAATAAAGCCCCATTGAGACCGCAAATACATCGAACATGGCGAGCAGATAGTAGATCCAATGCAGGCTCATTTTCTCTGTCATTTTAGAGATTACTTTTACCATAATAGTCCCAGGGCTAATTCACCATAGCATGTAAGTTCCTCATAAGGAGAATGATATGTTTACAGCTTTTCATGAGTTAGCCATGTAATAGTCTTGTTTCTTACACTTCTTTTTGAAAAGAGATCCCCATCCGAGATCGAAAATCTCCTTTTAAAAGAAAAGATCCGATTCACCAAAATGTAAACAGTCCGCAACGGCTGTCGAGAGAGATCTCCACCTCAACCACGAATTAAAAATCTTCCCGCAACGCGGCTCATGATTTATTTGAGGAGTCTTCGACTCAAATAAATCATTCCCATTCAATGGTCGCCGGGGGCTTCGAGCTAATATCATAGACGACTCGATTCGCTCCACGAACTTCATTGATGATCCGAGAGGAGATCTTCGCCAGTAACTCCTGAGGAAGTCGGACCCAATCGGCAGTCATCCCGTCCTGACTATCCACGCAACGAATCGCAATGGTGTACTCGTAGGTGCGTTCATCCCCCATCACCCCAACGCTTTTCACAGGAAGTAAGACAGCGAATGATTGCCAGACTTTATAATACCAGCCGGCCTTTTTAATCTCTTCGATGACGATAGCATCCGCTTTACGCAAAATCTCGAGTTTCTCCGGCTCAATCGCTCCCAAGCAGCGTACCGCCAATCCTGGACCTGGAAACGGCTGTCTCCAGACGATCTCTTCTGGCAATCCCAGTTGCTCTCCGACTTTACGAACTTCATCTTTGAAAAGCTGACGGAGCGGCTCGACGAGCTTAAACTTCATGTTCTTCGGAAGTCCTCCGACATTGTGATGGCTCTTAATCACAGAGGCTGGATTATTACCGATTGCCACACTTTCAATCACATCCGGATAGAGGGTTCCTTGGGCGAGATATTTAGCGTGTCCGACTTTCGTCATCGCCTCTTCAAAGACACGGATGAACTCTCCGCCGATAATCTTCCGTTTACGCTCAGGATCGGTCACCCCTTTTAATTTTTTAAGAAAACGAGGGCCGGACTGTTCCGTGATTAACTTAATCCCTAGGCCACGTTGGAAATAGCCTTGAACGGCATCCCGTTCCCCGAGTCGAAGGAGCCCGTTATCAACAAAAATACAGGTGAGTTGTTTTCCGATCGCCCGATGAAGAAGAGCGGCGGCGACACTGGAATCGACCCCCCCGCTGAGCCCTAAAATCACCCGATCTTTACCGACCGTCGCCTTAATCTCAGCACAGGTCTTATCGATAAAGGATTTCATCGTCCAATCGGGCTTAGCCTTACAAACCCCGATGACAAAATTCTTTAAGATCTCTTTTCCGCGCGGCGTATGAGAGACCTCGGGATGAAACTGTAATCCAAAAAACTGGCGTTTCGCATCTTGGATCGCGGCAAAGGGGGCATTATCGCTGATTCCAATCGCCTCAAAACCGTTCGGCAATCGAGTTAAACGATCGCCATGACTATTCCAAATCTCTAACGAGCGAGGGATATCTGTAAATAAAGGATTCGCTTTTTTAACCTTCAAGGTGCCTCGGCCGTATTCACGACGGTCACACTTTTGAACCCCTCCTTTAAGATGAAATCCCATCAATTGCATTCCGTAACAGATTCCTAAAATCGGAATCCCTAGCTCAAAGATCCCTAGATCAGGATGAGGGGCTTTGTCTGAGTAAACACTCGCGGGTCCACCGGAAAGAATAATTCCACTCGGTTTCAACTCCTTTATTTTCTCTAAAGAGGTATGATGATGAACAATTTCGGAAAAGACATTCAGCTCGCGAATCCGTCGAGCGATGACTTGTGTGAACTGTGAACCGAAATCGAGAATAACGATTTTACTCATAAGGGGTACTTTTTTGTCAAAATTCGCTCGATTGGCGAGCGATTTTATTGATTTATTGTTAATCTTTCAGAAAGGAAGGGGTAATTGAAAAGATCTTATTCATATTTCCCCGAGGTCCCACGACTTGAATTCCCTCTTTATTTTCAAAAGGCCGTTGAAGATGGTGATCCGGCAATCCCCAATGGGGCTCAATACAGATAAAAGGATGGACGGTATTCGCATCGCTCCAGAGCGAAAAATAGGGAACACCCTGTAAGTCCACCTCCACTCGCTTATTCGAGGCCTCATCCTCTAAAACAATTACGGAAGTCGAGACTTTTTTAAACTCCAAGATAAAGGTATTGGGGAGTTCCAATTTCGAAAAAGGAAGCTCTCCTTTCGGTATCTCCAGGAACTGTTTATCCCCTGAAAGAAAGTTTCCCGGAGAGGCATAACGAACAAAAGAACCCCCAGGAAAAAGAACTTTGGCCCCCTCGATCGAACTCACCGCAAATCCGGGATGTAATCCAAAACTAACATGAGCCGCCCGTTGCGTCTCATTGTTAGAGAAGTAAAACTGAACAAACAGTTTATCGCCATGAATTCGATAGGTCAGATCCATCGAAAGCTTGAACGGGTAGTCCTTAGAGTCAATTTCTTGATACGGCACAGAATACTTCAACACCCCCGTCTCTTCCGAGGCTTTCGGAGGATTAAAGAGCTTATGTCGAATGAACCCATGAGTCCCTCCCCGAATCTCATGACCACAATAACTGGTTCGTTCCTCTTTAATCCGATGAACGTAGTACCCCATCACCGTTGAATGATTTCCCCATCCGACCTCGGGAGTCGAAACCTCTCCATCCCGATGTAAAAAACCGATCCACTCCCCTCTTGAATTCCGCTTCGATAAACTGAGGAGTTCTGCCCCCTTTCGAAGCACCATCATCCGCATCCCCGCTGTATCATCCGTCATGACATCGATGACTTTCCCCTCTTTCTCAATGACTTCATAGGTACAAGACATAGGATCCCTCTTTTCGATTACTTGGCGTTTCGTGATTTAATCACCAGACAGATTTCCCCTCGAACCGCTTGTGCTCGATAGTAGTCTAAAAGCTCTTGGGGGAGACCCCGTTTTATTTCTTCGAATTTTTTCGTCAACTCACGAGCGACACAAACCGAACAGTCCGCAATCTCTGCCACCGCATCCTCTAAGGAGCGAATCAGGCGATGGGGGGACTCAAAATAAATCGAGGTACAATCCCGCTCCGCAGCGCGAACCAACTCCTTTCTCCGTCCTACACTTTTGACCGGTAGAAAGCCGCCAAAATGGAAAGGGACCATTGGAAATCCGGCCCCGACGAGAGCCTGTAAGACCGCCGAAGCCCCTGGGATCACTTCAACCGGAATTCCTTGGGTCACACAAGAGCGAATCAGGCGCTCTCCAGGATCGGAAATCCCTGGCATCCCCGCATCACTAATTAATGCGATCGTTCTTCCCACGGCAAAGTCTTGTTGGAATTCAGCAGTGCGTTTGGCTTCATTAAACTCATGATAACTCACCAGCTTTTTATGAATCTCAAAATGCTGCAATAAATGAAGCGAGTGCCGCGTATCTTCAGCCGCAATGAGATCGACCTCTTTGAGAATCCGCAAAGCCCTTAAGGTGATATCCTCTAAATTCCCGATCGGAGTCGCCACCACAAACAATTTTCCACTCATAAACTACAAAGGTCCTGTCAACGATTTTTGCGGAACTTGAGTCATCGCCTGTTCCTCCTGCTGAGGAAGATTCGCGAACCCATAATCAAAGAGCGCCTGAGCATCAATCCACTTATTCGGACTATTCAAAATAATCAAATGCAGCTCTCGTCCCTCACGCATTGCGGAGGCGGCATAGGTGTGACGAGAGGCATAAGTCCACCCCGTTTTTGCCGGTCCCATCCCCGGATAGACCCCTAAAAGCTTGTTGTGATTTTTAACCGTTTGTCGACCCGCTTTCGTTTCAAGGACAAAGGAAGGGAGCTGACAGATCCGTCGCAAATCAGAAACTCGCATCGCCGCCTCAAAAATCTTCATCAGATCGACCGCAGTCGTAAATTGACCCGAAGCAGGAAGTCCGTTCGGATTGACAAAACGAGTCCTTTGACACCCTAATCGAGTCGCTCGCTCGTTCATCATCATCACAAAACGCTCGTACGACCCCCCTGCAAACCGCGCAATCGCTAAGGCCGAGTCATTATCGGAGCCGACTAATAAAGCACGAAAAAGATTGCGAATCGAAACCACTTCTCCGGGGATGAGCGGAACATGACTCGGCTCCACTCGGGTATCGGAAGACTCCACAAGAACCTTCCCCTCAATCCCCCCTTTAAGTTCATAAGCTAAAAGAGCCGTCATCAATTTGACCGTACTCGCAGGAGGATAAGGCTTTGTTTTATTACGCTCAAAAATGATCTGCCCGGTTAAGACATCGACAAGGTAAGCCGATTTCGCCTGAACAATAGAATCGAGCTGAGTCCGTGAGATTGGCTTTTTTTGAGCAAATCCCAAGGGAGTCACCAGAGCAAAACTCAAGAATACCAACAAAAATTGCTTCATCATTCCACCAGTCATGGAGAGCTTTTTACATGAGCTTTTGATTGTTTCAACTCTTCTTGTAACGATAATAGCTTTTCTTTGATCTGAGGAGACTCGGCCACTTTTTCCAAAACCACCCTCCAAAGCGCAAGCGCCTCCTCTTTTCGCCCTAATTTCTCATAAACCTCTGCCAAATGACTTAAAACCTCTGGATCCTCTTTCGTAAAAATTCGTGCCTGATCTAAATGAGCCTGAGCTTCGGTTAATTTTCCCATTTTAAAATAAATCCATCCGAGCGTATCAAGATAAGAGCCCTCCTTCGGTCGACTCTCTAACGACTTTTGGCTTAAAATTAAAGCCTCCTCTAATCGTACTCCCTGCTCTGCCCATAAATAAGCCAGAGCATTTTGAAGTCGAAAATCTTGAGGGGATCGCTCGAGTCCCTTTTGAAATGACTTCTCTGCTAATAAATCCCGACTCGCGAGTTCCTGAGTCAATCCCCACTCTAAGTAAAAATCAGCCTTCAAGGCTCCCATTTTTTCCGATTCATATTGAGCTTCTATTTTCTCGAAAATAAGCAACGCCGCGTCGTACTTCTGGAGATTCCTTAAAACAATCCCTTGAAGCACTCTTAGATGAATGGAACTGTTGATGCTATCCTGAACTCGATTGGCTAGCTCCTCCGCTTGACCAAACTTCCTTTGCCTCACGAAAAGCAAAAGATAGTTCTCCACGATATTCAAGTCCCCTGGATAATCGACCAATAATTTTTCGTAAATCTTTTCCGCCTCCTCCAATCGATTCATCCGCTCATAAAGCAACGTCAAGATCGAATACAAATTCAACTCCTTCGGGTTCCGCTTAATTAAGCCTTGAAAAAAAACGATCTTTTCACCGAGGAGCTGCTGTTTTTCGTAGTAATTCGTTAAAATCGCAAAGGGGCGAACCTCACTTGGATATCCCTCAACCCACTTCTCCAAAAAAGCGATCCCTCGGGAATAAAATCCCCTTTTTTGATAGAAATCATCGATGATATCGAGCACAAGATCATTGTGAACTCCCCCCTCCATCAATCGTTCATAAAAAGCGATCCCCCGATCGCTTTGTTTTGCTTTTTCATATAACTCCAAGAGATGTCGATGATTCGATTCTGATTGAGGAGCGCGAAAGACAAGCTCCTCATAGAGGGTCATCCCCCTTTCTAAATCACCGGCCTCTAGCGCGATGGTCGCCATCAACTCCCGAAGCATCGGAAAATCGGGCCGTTGAGCAAAGGCCTGTTCAAACATACGATAGGCCTCTTTCGTCGCCCCCTTCTGATGCTGGATTCGACCGATTCTTAATAACAGATCGATATCATCACTTTGATAGGTAAGTCCCTTTTGATAAGAGGCTAAGGCTCTGTCGATTGCCCCCATGCTTTGCAAAAAGTCCCCAAACTGCTTAAAGACCTCCACATTCTCTGGCTCCAAAGTGATCGCTTTCTCATATAAGGGAGAAATCGGTTTCACGAGGTCCTCTTTTTTGAGTTGAAAATCTCTCATCATCAGCTCGGTGTAAACTCGAGCAAGATCGGTCCAAAACTTAATTTTGGTAGAGGGAATCAAAAGCGAACTATGAATCGTCTCTTTTGCCTCCCGATCCATTCCTAGAGCCTTTTGCGATTCATAAAGGGCTCGATAGGCATAAATCTCCTCAAAATTCTGACTTAAAACATCACGGGCAACCCGAATCGCCTCACGATGTTGTTTCAATAGGGTATAAATCCAAGCGGAAAGAGCCTTAAGGGAGGAAGACTTAGGATTTGCCTCCAAGCCTCGTAAAACCACCGACAAAGCCTGCTCCGGCTGCTCTTTTTGAATATAACTATAGGCAAAGCGCCATTGGAGCATCGAAAAACTGGGGTCGAGTAATAAGACCTTCTCGTAAAGAGGTTGAGCCTCTACAAAACCTTTGGAGCTCTCTATCCTGATCGCCTCCGCGTAAATGGCTTGGGCCTGAGCGAGCTGCTCGGAACGATCCCCAAGCTCCATCGCCATCGTCGGCAAATAGGACTGAGAACGCTCTGCATAGGGTAAACTTAAAATCGACTCGGAGGAGGCATAAGCCTCCCTCCGAGTCAATAAAAGACATGAGGATAAGGTGACCCGGAATAAGAAGTTCCGAGTATTTAAATTCATGATTAAATGTTAGACGATTAAGCCTTGTAACGCAACCGCTTCTTGTGGCGATTCTCACGACGACGTTTACGTCGTTTGTGCTTGTTAATCTTTTCTTTTCTGCGCTTCTTGAGTGATCCCATAATTCTGTCCTTCGATTTCTAAACCAAATTTTTTTAATAGACAACTTTATTTAGCGGATATTCGATAATTCCTTCTGCCCCTTGCTCTTTGAGGGCCGGAATCATCTCCCGCACTACCGATTCGTCAACGATCGTCTCGATCGCGATCCATCCCTCTTGTGTCAACGGGGATACCGTTGGATTGCGCAAGGCAGGGACGAGTTTGAGGATCTCTTCCAATTTTGCTTTTGGAAGATTCATCTTCAGACCGACCTTATTTCGCGCATTCAATGCCGCTTGCAGTAAAAGTGCGATCGATTCCAATTTGCGTCTTGCCGCCGGACTCTCCCACACTTTTAGATTTGCAATAAATTGCGGATAACTTTCCATGATCGTATCGACAATCCGAAGCTTATTCGCTCGGATTGAGGAACCGGTCTCGGTGATATCCACAATCGCATCCACTAACTCAGGGACTTTGACTTCTGTCGCACCCCATGAAAATTCTACCTCCGCCTCAACCCCATGCTTCTTTAAATAAGCCTTCACCAGTTGAACCGGCTCAGTCGCTATTCTTTTTCCTTGAAGATCTTGCACGGTCTGAATCGGGGAATCCTCAGGCACCGCTAAAACCCAACGAGCTGGCATCGAGGTCGCCTTACTATAATTCAAATCACAAATCACATGAACCGCCCCCTGCGATTCCGAAAGATTTTCGGCAATCCAATCTTTTCCCGTAATCCCACAATCCAAAAATCCTTGCGTAATGTAACGACAGATCTCCTGAGGACGAATCAAACGAGGATCCAAATCAATATCATCAACATACGGCTTGTAGCTTCGACTATTCGAACGATTGAAATTAAAACCGGCTTTTCCAAAAAGCGCAAAGGTCGACTCCTCAAGACTTCCCTTGGGAAGTCCGAGTTTCAACGGTTTTTCTAGTTTCGTGTTCAACATAGTTTTCAAATGAAAGGATGGTGATGCTGCTCGGTGAACGATTTTTGTAAAGCGGAAAAAACATTGTCCTCAGAAATATCGGCGCTAGTCAAAAATTCATGAATCCTATGATCAATATCGATCTCTCTGTGATGGAAAGCCGTTTAGCTCAACTCAAGAGGTTTCTTTGACCTCGATACCCTACGCAAACAACTGATCGATTTCGAAAGCCGAATGTCCAATCAGGACTTCTGGACGGACAATCAAAAGGCTCAAAAGCTGATTCTAGAAGTCAAACTCCTCAAATCAAAAATTCTCCCTTTTGCTGAATTTGAGCGCCGACTGGCCGATCTCCACGTCTTAGAGGAACTTACCCAAGAGGAGGGATCGGACTCCTCCGCTCAGGAATTCGCGGATGAATACGCCCGTTTTGAGAAAGAGCTCAATGCCTTTGAACTCCGTGTTCTTCTCTCCGGAAAATTCGATCACAACAACGCCATCATCACCCTCCACTCCGGTGCGGGGGGAACGGAGGCCTGCGATTGGGCCAATATGCTCCTGCGCATGTACCAACGATTTGCCGAACGTCGTGGATTTACCGTCGAACTGATGGATATCCTCTCCGGGGAAGAGGCGGGAATCAAAATGGCAGCTCTCTTTATCAAAGGGGAATATGCCTACGGACATCTCAAAGCAGAGCGAGGAGTTCACCGTCTCGTCCGGATCTCTCCCTTTAACTCCCAAGGCAAACGCCAAACCTCCTTTGCCTCTCTCGATGTCATCGCCGAAGTCGATGACGATATCGATATCGTCATCGATGAAAAAGATCTCCGCACCGATGTCTATCGCGCCGGAGGCCATGGAGGACAAGGGGTCAATACCACCGATTCAGCTGTTCGCGTCACTCACATCCACTCTGGACTCGTCGCCACCTGTCAAAACGAGCGCTCTCAGATCAAAAATAAGGCCTCGGCGCTCAAAGTCCTTAAATCCCGTCTCTATGAAATGGAGATGGATAAAAAACGGGCCGAGATGGAGAAGTTCTACGGCGAAAAAGGGGAGATCGGTTGGGGTCGTCAAATCCGCTCCTATGTCTTCCAACCGTACCAAATGGTCAAAGATCTCCGAACCGGGGAACAAACCACCGATGTCCAAGGGGTCATGGATGGAGACCTCGACGCCTTCATCGAAGCCTTTCTCCGCGGCAAAAAACGCAGTGACACAGATCCTAATATTGAGTAAGAGTTAAACTTAAATTTTTTATTTAGGGGGGAATCAAGAACTCTCTTAGGAAGGCAGAAAAGCAGGAAAACAAGATGACATTTATCAATGTTTTGCTTAAGTTATTATCATGAGCATTCAAGAAGTTCTATTGGAACTCCCCTTATTCACAGTGGGAGAACGTCATTTACTGATAAGACGATCTCTCGACTTGGACGAACCAAGCCTCACCTCAGAAGAAGAAGAATTAATTCTATCAAGACTTTTCCAACACCATCAAAATCCGATTTCAGCATTAACGCTCGAACAGTTAACCTCCAAGCTAAACGCCCGACTTAATCCATGACTTGGACCCTCTTATTTCGACCCGAAATAGAGAACGATATTGTTGAAGCCTCAAACTGGTACGAATCCAAACAATTAAATCTCGGTCGTGAATTTTTGAAGGAAATCTCCGTTGTGTGGGATTCACTTCAGATCAATCCCCTTTTAAATTCACGGAAACACCCCATCAAAAATATGCGATGGCGATATCCAGAGCGATTTCCCTATCGGATTATCTACGAAGTAGATGAAGTTAAAAATACTGTCCTTGTCATTGCTGTTCTTCATGCCGCCCGTCACGATAGAATATGGAAATCACTCAGAGTGGAGTAATCGATGACTCCGTATATTGCGCCCCGATAAAAGCTATCCGCTCATTCGTGAGATCATTATTTGTATCCATTCAAAACTAAAAACTATTTTACTATCTTAAAAATCTGTTTGAATTAATCCCCTTATGAAAGCATTCTACCCATAAACCGTCCTCCCACTGCCTACCGATTTATGTATTTTAAAAAACACAACTGCTTTTTCTTCTTAAGAATCATGATTTCCTTTTCACGGAACTTATCTTCATTTTACGATTCAACCTCCACCCCAAAACCGTTTCTCACCCCCCAAGGAAATCATTTTTTATGAACAATAAACTCTTAGAGATCATGGCAACCAAACATGAAGAGGTCAAAAAACTTGAACCGTTCGCTGCCGATCTCCGGAAGCGGGCGCTCAAACGAAATGACTATCGCCCCTTTCGTCAAATTCTTCAGCTCGGTGGCGAGATCACACTCATTGCTGAGGTCAAGAAGGCCTCCCCTTCCGCTGGGGTGATCTCAGCGAATTTCAATCCCATCAGCCAAGCCCGTGAATACGAACGCGCGGGGGCTCATTGCCTGAGCATCCTCACGGATGAAAAATATTTCCAAGGCCATTTGCGGTTTCTTCGCGATATTCGCGATCAGGTCGATCTCCCCCTCCTGCGCAAAGACTTTATGGTTCATGAACTCCAAGTTTATGAGAGTGTCGTCGCCGGAGCCGATGCGATTCTCTTGATTGTCGCCGCTCTTGAAGAGGAACAACTGACCCGCCTCTACGATGTCGCAAAAACCTGTCAGCTCGATGTTCTCGTCGAAGTTCATAACCTCGAAGAGATGGATCGAGCGCTCGATCTCGGAGCCGATATGATCGGGATCAATAATCGAAACCTGAAGAGCTTTGAGGTCGATCTCAAAACCACCGAGGAGCTTGCTCAAGAGATCCCCAATGATGTCCTCGCCGTCAGTGAAAGTGGGATTAAGACAGGGGAAGATGTCCGTTTCCTCCGGGAACAAGGAATTAACACGATTCTCGTCGGAGAGACCTTAATGAGAGCCAAAAATATCCCTGAAAAAGTAAAAGAACTCCTCCTGAAGGAATAATTCCCAGTGGTGTCCAAAACACAAATAAAAATACCTTAAAAGAGATTTGTCTCACACAAAGACGCAAAGCGTTCAAAGGAAATTCTTCAATCCCCCCTAAGACGAGAGTCTCGGGAAACCGTTTTAATGGAATTGAAAACGCCGTTTCTCGTGACGCAGGCATTTCCCGATTTTTTTTCAGAGGGGAGGAACCTTGGGCCCCTTGGTGCCTTCGTGAGAGGAAAGATTTTAAAGAATTTTCTCTTTATTATCGGAGCCACTTGATTTAATTTTACTCACATTGATGAATCGCCCTATGAATACCCACCTCTCCCTCCTGCTTCAACGCTGCCCTGCTTTGGAGCCGATCATTCCGGATGTTCAAAAGGCCTATGAGATGATTTGTGCAACCTACGAAAAACAGGGCTCACTCTATCTTTGTGGAAACGGAGGAAGCGCCGCCGACTGCGAACATTGGTCAGGGGAGCTCCTCAAAGGTTTCTCCCAGAAGCGCCCCCTCTCCTCTATCGAAAAAGCGAAACTCTCCCCAGAACTCGCCTCAAAACTCCAAGGCTCTCTTCCTGCGATTCCCCTCACCGGATTTCTCGGACTCGCCACCGCTTTCGCGAACGATGTCGATCCACAACTGATCTACGCCCAACTCCTTTGGGGACTGGGTAAACCGAACGACACCTTAATTGCCATCAGCACCTCCGGCAATGCCCTGAATGTGCACCATGCCCTCGAGGTCGCGCGGGCTAAGGGAATTCAAACAATCGGCTTTTCAGGAAAAACCGGCGGAGCGATCAAACCGCTTTGCGATCTCTGTCTCTGCGTTCCTGAAACCGAAACCTATCGCATCCAAGAATATCATCTCCCGATCTATCACTGCCTCTGCTTGATGCTCGAAGAGAAATTCTTCCCCCCCGCTTGAAAATCTCTGCCTGCATCATCACACTCAACGAGGAGAAAAATCTCCCCCGTTGCCTGAACTCAATCCTCCCTCTTGTTGATGAGATCGTCATCATCGATAGCGGAAGCACCGATCAAACCGCCACAATTGCCGCCTCTTTTAACGTTCGATTCCTCTCCCATCCTTGGGAGGGCTATGTGAAACAAAAAAATTTCGCTCTCGCTCAGGCCTCTCATCCCTGGATCCTCAGTATCGATGCCGATGAAGAACTTTCGAGCGAACTTCTTGAAAATCTAAAAGCGCTCAAAAGTAAATCGCAACATCCCGCTGGATATGAAATCTCTCGAATTGTTGAATATCAAGGGGTCAAAATATTTCATGGCGATTGGTTTCCCGATCGACTCGTCCGACTTTTCCAAAAAGAAAAGGCCCGTTTTGCGGGGGGGGCGGTTCATGAGCGACTTGAGATCGACGGCCCCATTCAACAGCTTCAAGGCTATCTCTGGCACTACACCTATCAAAACCGTGAGGATCGGCTTCTACGCATTCGTCACTACGCCGACCTCTGGGCAAAAACGGCGATTCAAAAAGGGAAGCGGGCGACGATCGTAACCGCTGCGCTCCATGCCGGATGGCGACTTTTTCGTGGGTTCATTCTCAAACAGGGCTTCCGAAACGGCGCTCTGGGATGGGAGATTGCGTGGGGGAATGCCACCGAGGTTTACTTGAAGTATGAGCTCCTCCGAAAAAACAACTGTTCCGGCCACCACAAAGAGAGAGAAAGAATTTAACCGCTTAGCTTCGCTGAACCTCGCTTGTCGAGGAGGGCCAGCCTAATAGCCTAATAGCTGGATAGCTTAGATCCATTTAAAATGCAGGGGATCGTCTCCCGCAGCCCCGACACAAAACTCGGGGCAGGCTATGCGATGACGCAGCGAAATTCATTTTTAAACCACTTATCTTCACTTATCTGCACTAATTCAATTCCCAAAAACAGGGCAAATTCCGATCTCGAGCGGAACGAATCTCCCCTGTTTTAAATGCCTTTGAATTCGTGTTTACCTGCCCCGTACTCTTTGTCGGGGTTCGTGTCCCTTCGTGGTAGGAAATGGTTTTGAATGCATTTAAATTCGTGAGGATTCGTGTCCATTCGTGGTTAAAAATCCCTTTTTAGATTAAAAACGGAAAAAGGGCCGAATCCGAGGATTCGACCCTTTTTAAAAAAGATCACCAACGATTACTGAAGATATTGCTCAGGGAATGCCCCAATCAATTCAACTTTATCCCCTTGATTCTGATTGTATTGCTGAGCTTCTCCGCTCTTTTTGATGATTAAAAAACCAGCATCATTAAAGGGAGCCCCCTTAATTTCTTTGCTCGGCGAACCGGGATGATTCTTTGTAATCATAAAGATGGAATTATCTTCGGTTGCTGAACCGATCAATCCAATTCTCCACGAGATACTTTCTGCATTCACACTATCGACAGTCGCTAACGGTTTTTCTCCCTTTGCGACTAAATTCTTAACATCCTCATTTTTAAACAACCCATTTTCTTGCAAAGTTAAAACATATTCTGAGACCGTTGTCTTCTCACAATCCGCAGGCCAGCCAAAGGTCGCATCACCGGTCGAAGTCGATTGCATATTCGCTTGCAAGCAGACATCCCAAAACTTTTTCCCCATCAACATCGTGGCGGCCATTTTCGCAGTCGTCATCGCTTTAGAAACCGCAGGAAGTAATGCGGCTGCTAAAATTCCAATGATCGAGACAACGACGAGCAATTCGATCAAGGTAAATGCTTTACGGCTTTTTTTACGGAGGGGGTGGTTTTGTTTCATATATTTACTCTACTGGTTATTTTGCTTATTTTCAATTTAAGTTTTACTAAAAAATTAACTGACTGTCGGAGGGGAATCAGAAGGGGGAGGGGTATCCGTGGAGTCCGATTCTTTGGCGGCATCCCGTTTCTTTTTCCAAACGAGAAAACCAACCGAACCACCGAGAAGAAGAACGAAGGCAATAACGGCATTGATGATCATCTGTTTCTGTTTCTCCTTTTTCTCCTCCTCTAATCGAATCCGCTCCGCTTCCTCTCTTCGTGCCTTTTCGGCAATTGCCACTTTCTCTTTTTCATTCTTCACCTTAAACTTCATCTGTTCGAGTTCTGGATGTGATGCATAGGCAGCCTCAAGCTTCTTAATTGCCGCCTCTGCCTCCTTCATCTTATGCTCAGCAAAGGCTTCATCAAAGGCCGCGACCATCGGTTTAAAGGAGGCGACCTTTCTCTCCTTCTCAATTTTTTCCAACTCCCCTTTAAATTCGGCATTGGCAGCAGGAATCTTCGGGTTTTGGCTCCATAACGCTTTTGCCTTCAGGAGGTACTCACTCGCCGCAATAAAGCCGACGGTTTTGACCTCGGAATAAAAAGTAGCAACCAAGGCATCCGACTCCGCCATCGTCGCATCCATTCCCTTTTTCTGACTCAACATCCACCCCTCCGTCGCTTTAGCAAAACGATGGGTCACTGGATAATCAAGCGGTTTAGGAGCAACCAGGGCTTTCTCGACCTGAGTATACTTATCCGAAAATTTATCCCAATCCTTAGCGTTCACTGTCTCAGCAAGGGCACGCGCAGGAGAAAAAAATCGCAAATCATCGATGATTAATTTTTTGACTGAAGCGACTCCAGCGGGGAGTGATCCTGCTGCATTTAAAATCGTGTTCGCCTTCTTAAGCTCCGTCTCGGCATCCGATAAACGATTTTCGCTCAAGGCCTTTACGGAGTCATCGACTCGGGCCGTTGCTTCATCGAGCGCAAAACTCCATAGTCCGGTACATCCCGTCCAAAGTTTAGCGGCCTTTTGAATCTCCCCAACCAGCCCCTCCACCGCATCCGGATTTCCTTTCAGCTTTTGGGCTCCCTCGAGAATTTGTAAGGCTTCCGTTTTCTTTTTTAAATCAATCTTACGAAGTCGATCGGCCTCATCGCTCATCTGCTTTTGCAGGTCAGCAAAAGATTTTTGAACCTGCGTAATTTGCGTGTTCATTTCAACTTTTTTCTTCTCTAACTCACGAACCCGACTCTGAATCGCTTTCTTTTCCGCCTTATCTTTTTCATCAACAAGCAATGCCTTCTGCGTATCTAATCGTCCCTCTAAGAGAACCAATTCATCTTTAAAACGATTCACATAAGCATCGGCCGTGAGCCCCTCCATCACACTTCCATAAAGATCGATCGTTTTTTTAACCACTTTAGGAAAATGAACACTCGGATGATCGGTTGTTATTTTTTTAGAGAGCGCAAGCATTGAGGCAAGATCTTGAGCAACTTTAGCATTTTCGATATTTTTCAGAAGGTCAACGGGCTCATACTCCTTTTGATAGTCCTTCCACTCTTGAGAGGAAAACCAGCGATCACCACGACGCACTTGACCAATATAAAGCTTCTCAAGCTCTGCTCTCACGAGTCCAATCATTTTTTGAACCTCAGGCAGATACTGACTCTTTTCAAACTTACTGATAAAGGGCTCTAAATCCTCTTCTAAGATTTGGTTATAATAAGCAACCTCTTGGGAATCCTCTGGCATTTTGAAGGTTGATTTAATCTCTTGATAACGACGCTCTCCTAAATCGGCGCGGCGAATATCGGCAACGATCTCTTTCGGAAATTCTTGGAGATCTGAAATTCCTTTCACGATCGATCGATCTATTTTGATCGTCGTTTCAGTTTCCGAAACAATCGAGCACTTCAACTCCATCGATTTAATTGCGGGAGGCAATGTGGCCCCTTCTTTAAAAATAATCGTGTCCGGTAAAACAAGATCCTCTGCAAACAGAATCGAAAGCGAAATAAAAAAACTGACGAATAGACGGCGTATTGTGATCATATTACCCCATTTTAAATTCAGAAGCCCCTTTGGCTTAAACATTGAATTAGAGTAATCGTTATTTTTAATTCCGTCAAGAGGAGGAAACAGGAATAAAGACATTGCCTCACGCAAAGGCGCAAAGCTTCCCAAGGTTCTCCCCTTAGGAATTTCGAAAAGAAAAAAATCATTTGCCTTTTCGGGAGGAGCCTTGGGAAACTTCGCGGCTCTACGGAACTGCTGTTCCTAGTTGCCGACCCTC
>CAMCSM010000057.1 GCA_945877805.1 Methylacidiphilum caldifontis
ACGGATAACACAGATACCACGGATGGAGGAGTTTATGAGAATTAATCTCCGTTTTTCTCTTCACCCAAAAGGTGAACGTGCAATTTTCCCTAAACTATTGGAAATCCGTGTGATCCGTGATATCCGTGGTTCCAACTGCTTTTTTTAGGTTGAATCGAACTTTGTGTTTAGTGTCTTGGTGTGAGACTCCTTACCGCTCCTCACCCCCCCCATCAGCCCATCTTTGGCCCTTCTACAGCCCCTTAATCTCAGCGTCGCTGAGGGAGAGACTCCTCTGCATTTTAAATCGATTTCTAATGTAAGAAATAGGCTTATCGTCTTCGTGCGTTTGCCGGCTTCGTATTACGAAGGGAGCGGCGAGGGACGACCTCTTCTGCGACGACTTCGGTTTGCTCAAGAAGTGCGGTGTAGGTGTAATTAAAGCCCTCGACCTTTTCACGAGGAATCTTTTGATTGATGTAATGCTCGATCTGCGCGACTTCTCTTAAATCTTCTCCCGTAATCAAGGTCAAGGCATCCCCCTCGGTTTGCGCACGGCCTGTACGGCCAATTCGATGGACGTAATCCTCGGGGTGTCCGGGAATATCATAATTGATGACGTGAGTGACGGAGGCGACATCGATTCCACGGGCGGCAATATCGGTCGCAACCAAGACCTCATATTTTCCAGATTTGAATCCAGCGAGTGCCTCCGTGCGCTCCCCTTGCGAGCGATCGGCATGCATGACCGCCACTAAATGCTGTGCTTTTTTAAGCTCATGAGCAATTCGATCGGCTTGCACTTTTGTGCGACAGAAGATCAAAATACTTTGATAATGAAGTTTATCTAAAAGCGCTAAGAGAAGCTCCTGCTTTTGATTGGAGGCCACTGGATAAAGAGCATGTTTCACTGTCTCTGCCGGCGAGCGAAGGATCCCGATCTCAATACGGAGAGGATCGATCAAGGCCCAGCTACAGATCGATTGAATCTCGGGAGGCAAGGTCGCAGAAAAAAGGAGAGTCTGGCGGGTGGTCGGAGTCTTCTTAATAATCTTACTCACATCGGGGAGAAATCCCATGTCGAGCATCCGATCGCATTCATCGAGCACGAGATGTTGAATGGAATGTAAAGAGATCGCCTCTTGTTCGAGAAGATCGAGAAGGCGTCCTGGAGTCGCAACCACAATGTCGACCCCGCGGTTTAAGGCCTCTTTTTGTTTGTCGTAGCCGACTCCTCCAAAAATCACCAGCGTGCGAAGATTCGTTAAGCGTCCGTAATCTTTCAACGCCTCTCCGACTTGAAAAGCGAGTTCACGTGTCGGCTCAAGGATGAGGGCGCGGAGCTTTCCGTGCGATTTAAGCATCGATAAAATCGGGAGACCAAAAGCGGCGGTTTTTCCCGTTCCGGTTTGAGCTGAGGCGACGAGATCCTTTTTTTCAAGGATGACCGGGATCGATTTCTCCTGAATCGGGGAGGGGTCGATAAAATTCATAGATTGCACCCCGTGGGCAATATCTTCGCTTAAGCCGAGTTCTACAAATGATGACATGGGAGGGTTTTAGCGACTTCTTGAACTAAAGGCTACCGAAATGTGAGAAACGATGATTCTTTTATAAATCGGTCAAAGACCGAAACTAAGGATATTTCATAAATTTACTCCATTCTTCTCATGATCGTATCAGCAGGATATCGCTCGGAATGGGGGGAGGAATATTCCCAGGATTTTTTGCGCGATATATTCGATCGCGTTCCTCATATCGAAATAAGCTGGTAGTATTTACTTCCACTTTTTAAAATAAGTGGATATATTTATTACTAGTTAAATTGGAACCCTCTATGATTAATACGTTAAAAGAAGCGATGACGGAACGTAAAACATCTGAAGGATTTATTGTCACTCGCTCCCAAAGCGAAACAATTAAAGTCAGCGCAGGAAAAATATTTGTAGTACCCGCGTGGAAGTTTTTACTGGAATTAGAAAACCAATAACCACATTCTCACACCAAGTCACGAAAACACGAAGAAAAAGACAAAGGTTTTTAACCACAAATTTGAATCGAACTTTGTGCTTTGGTGTCTTCGCCCTGTACTCCGTAGTGCTTGGACGAAGGTGTAGGTGAGACCTGTATTTGTTTTAAAACTCCTCACGGGCTTCCGCTTTTTCACCGAGGAAGAGGATCAAGGCGATGAGGGAGAGAATGAGTCCCCCGAGAACCCAGTAACGCCATTGATAAAACCAGATGAAGAGGGTTAAGATCATGAATTTGGGTCGAGGTCCCATAAATTTGAAGTTGCGGGCAAACAATAGTAGTCACTAAGGAAAGAGAGAAAGGGAGGAGAAGGAGAATGAAAAGAGCCAAGGCTTTGCTCTTAAAAAACAGACGTATTGGGATCGGAAGGGAAGTCATAAATTCAGATTCACTCAAAAAACGGGGGTTGGGGTAACTTTGGTTGATCATTTGTCTTCCTAAAAATTGTACTAAGATAAGCCCATACCAAACTTTTATTTGAAGGCCTGTTCCACTTGTAAAAAGATCTTCCACACTTATTCGAGTCGATCTAAAATCATTTGTAAAACTGATCAAAAGAACACCGAAAAAGAAACATAAAAAAACGAAAAATAAATTCGGTAAAATTCCTGAAAAATGAACTTTAAGAAGCGGGACAAGATGATGGGTCTGTTTATTTTTCATAAAACTTCTCATTCAATTTCCCGATATTGATATCTCTTTAGTCCATGAATGTAACTGGCAATCGTTAGCGAAAAGAGTAATGTTAAAATCAAGAATACGTTTTTTTGAAAGAAAACAAGAATCTGACAGTTTATTTCAATCGTCGTTAATACTGAAGCAAATAGAATTGCCATCGGGCTCATGCCGATCCAGAAATTAATGGTTCGTATTCTTTTTAGGAGTTTCGCTCGCGAGATAAAATAATAGATTAAATTGATCATGATCAATAGTCCAACATAGACGGGGATAATGATAATAAAGCGACTCCAATAGTTTCCTGAAGGGAGTATTGCAACGGTTCTCTTTTTATTATCGGTCATTTTCTCAGTGATTTGAGTATTTGGAAAATAGGCTTTTAACGTCGAGATCTCTTTCTGGGAAGTTTCGGGGCTATAGTGGGCTAAGGAGATGATGGTGTTTGGGTGTTCTCCGACTTTCCAAAATAATAGGCCTACGCAAACGACAATAGATAAAAAGAATTTAAGACAACAGAGATGGTACTGTTTTTTGGCTGAGATAGGAAGTATTTGCGTCCACTCTCGATCAGGAAAGAGAGGGTGAGCTCCTTTTGTTCCAAATCGAGGCAGCCAAGGAACAAATAGATTTGTTAATTGATGAGAAAAAATTAAGACAACAAGTATTTGAGTCTGATCGAAAAGGAAATGTGCACTATTCCAGCTTATTTTTTCTTGATAGGTAAAAAAAATAAAAAATGCCACCGTCGCGCATCCACAAAAAATTCCCCAAAGATCAAGCCAATCTAATTTTAGTAAACGCCAGTAAAGTTTCATAAAATCCTCAGCTATTTTTTGAACTAATTTCAACGAAGAGATCTTCGAGGTTGAGAGAGAGGATCTCGTGATCACACCCCGCCTGTTGGGCTGCAGCCTGAATCTGCTCCGGACTCTCAACCCGGGCGGTGATCAGCAGTTCCTGGCGATCTCGTTTAATCCGATAGGTGTTCGGAAGTTCGATCTTCGGCGTCGATCCATCGCGCGAGGTAAATCGGATCTGTTTGACGTTCTCTTTGAGGGAATCAAGCGATTCATCCACGACGAGTTTTCCCTCTTTCAGGATTCCGACCCGGTCGGCGATTCGCTCGACATCGCTGAGGATATGTGTCGAGAAAAGAACGGTCCGCTCCTCCTCGCGAATCAGTTGGAGGATCTCATCGAGAAACTCTCGGCGGGCAACGACATCTAAGGTCGAGGCCGGTTCATCGAGGATCAGGAGATCGGGACGCGGAGCCAGTGCCAGCATGAAACCGACTTGACGCTGCTGTCCATTGGAGAGGGATTTAATTTTTTTATTCGGATCGAGTGTAAATCGATCGGAAAGTCGCTGGATCAGGGAATCGTCCCATTTCGGATAGAGGGGGCGACAAAAGTCAACGAGTTGCTTGATCTTGAGGCCGGGAGGGAGGATCTGTTTCTCGCTGAGATAGCCGATCTTTTGACGATCTTCGACTTCGAAATCGCGCGGATTCTTTCCGAGGACTTGGATCTCGCCCTGATCGGGCCACATCAATCCGATGAGCATTCGGATGAGGGTCGTTTTTCCCGAGCCATTGCGTCCGAGAAAGCCGTAGATCGATCCCTTGGGGATCGAGAGGGAGAAATTCTCAAGGGCTTTTTGGTTGCCATAATTCCGGGAGACATTTGTACATTGGATCGAGTTCATGATTTCCTTTCGCGGGGTTGGGAAAGTTTGGAGAGTTTAAATTGGCGTTCGACTTCTTGAGAGAGCGTCTCGGCCTCGATCCCCAGCGGAATCGCTTCGGAGATCAACTGATGGATACTTGGATGCAAGAGCGCGAGCTTTTCCTTCGCATTGCTGTTTTTGGCCCCCGGCACGACGAAGGTTCCGAGTCCGCGCCGGGTCTCCACCAGTCCCTCCTGTTCAAGAATCTGATAGACCTTCTGGATCGTGAGGGGATTCACCTGAAGCTGCGTCGAGAGCTCCCGTGCGGAAGGGATCTGCTCCCCTGCCACGATCTGCCCCGAAACGATCCTGCCCCGCATCTGCTGCGCAATCTGCCGATAAAGCGGAACGCCCCCGTTCGGGTTGAGGTTAAAGATCATGACCTAGTGATATACATGGCTACATCACTAGGTCAATTAAAAAATCATGACCGGGATTCAACTAGGCGCTGGAACTAGGAAAAATTATTTTGGTTTGGAAATTATGGTTTCATGGCAAGAAGTCGGTCTTTAAATAAACCGAGATATTTCTTTTTGCCTTCCGCTGAAAGAAAACTATGACGAATCATTTCTTCGACATGTGCTATTTTCCCGTCGATCTGAGAGAGAAAATTGATGGCAAGAAGTTCAGGGACTCCTATTCGTTTAGCGAATTCAAGAAAGTCAGGGTGCCCGTAAAAGCCGTTCACTTTAAAAAACTCTGTTTCATGATCGACAAACAGATCCAAGGCCATCCGAGTCTCATAGGGAGAGTGAAGACTTGTGGCCAGAAGATCGTAGGCATCTGAAAGCACAAAATCTCCATCCGAAGTCTCAATCAGGGAAAAGTTCTTAAGGTGAGCATCCCCATTTCCAATCAGATAACAGAAGGTGACCAGTTTAAAGTAGCGAGTGAGCTGTACGGGGGCTGAGCTGCAATATCTCCTGATCAGGTCCGCCGCCTCTTCGTAGCTCGAATCATATTTAAAGTTTTTCCCGTGGGTTTGCTCCGATCTTTCTCCCAGCTGGCAAAAATCCTCCTGACGAAGTTTGTTGGAGATGGCGGGGCTAATGTCGAATCGACGGGTAAGATAAACCGGTTTATCATCGGAAAATAAAAGAAGAGCGTTTTTTGCCGTTTCGATCCCAAACACTTGCCGTGCGATTTGCATGGTCAGATGTTCATTGGCTGGAACATCCTCCAGTTGTTGAAATCCATCAATCAAGGGAATGGGCTTCAAGAGATACCCCCCTCTTCCCTCCCCTGGAGAAACAAGTCGATTGCTTTCCAGTGCTAAGGGGATTTTATCTTGAACCCCTGAAAATGAAAACTTTCGTGCCGTCTCACGACGAATTTGAGTGAATTGATTTCGGTCAAACCCCAGAAGATGACTTACTTTTGTACCATCAAATAATTCATTCAGAGCTTGGGGTGAAAAACCGGGCGTTTTTACTGCTCGCAAAAGGGATCGGCAAACCTCTGTCATAAAACCTCCCGAACCGTTACTGCTCCGATCGTATCCGTGTGACAAGTTTTCAAAAGACGGCCATAGAAATCGTTTTCATCGATCTTGAGGGAGCTGCACTGGTGATCCATCAAAACCCCTTCCGACAAAAGCCCAACGAAAAACGGGAATAGAGATTCGCGGTGAAATGGCTCTTTTTGAAGAGGGAAAGAGAAGGCGATTGGCTTAGCCTTGGATCCTGACAAATAAGTTTCGTCGTAGGCAAAGGAAAATCCCTTTTGATTTTCGGTCAATACCCCGGCTTTGGAGCCACAAAAAAAGACCTCTGCCTTGCGACTTTTTTTCATAATGAGGGCCCGTTCTGCGGCTGAACAACCTCGAGACGCATGGTTAACCCCAGAGGCTTGCACAAGGCGATTAAAGAATCGATCGAGGGGTTGCCAATTCCTTTCTCAATATTGACAACCGTATGCCGATCAAGCCCTGAAAATGCCGCCAATTCATTCTGGGTTATTTTTAATAACTTACGTCGTCGTCGTATAATAACCCCAAAGCCCACATTAAGACTTTTGTTCATTAAAATGAACTTACTCAATTCCAGTGAAGATTCAAGTATAAAAATATAATAATTGTTCATTAAAATGAACTTCAATTTTCCTGCTTTCCCTATTTTAAATGCCTTTTATTTCTCTGGAAGTGTAAGAAACTTTTTTCAATAGGTTACCAGCTAATCTCATTTGCACCTTGACTGTTTTAATCAGGAAAAAAGCACTTGTATTGGCCCCCGATGATCGGTATTTTGTGCGGGTGACGAGAGGTCTAGAATAATAAAAGAACAGCGCCTCCGGGGAGCTTCTTAAAAGTGAGGAAATTATCAATGAATCCCAATACCGTTATCCTTGTTCAAGAGTCCTGGAAAAAAGTAGCTCCTATTGCACCTCAAGCGGCGGCCCTTTTTTATCAAAATTTATTTACGGCCGATCCTTCGTTGAAAGTCTTGTTTAAGGGGGATATGGTGGAGCAAGGGAAAAAACTAATGCAGATGATTGGTGCTGCCGTGAGCAAATTAGAGGATCTTGAAACTCTCGTTCCCATTTTACAAAGTTTGGCCGTGCGTCATGTTGCTTATGGAGTCAAAGATAGCCATTATCAGACGGTGGGGGGAGCTCTTTTGAAAACACTTGAGCAAGGCTTAGGGACAGAGTTCACGCCCGAAGTGAAAGAGGCCTGGACCACCGTCTATAACTTAATGGCAGAGGTGATGATTTCAGCCTCCGCCGCTCAAGCCTAGAGATCCTGACCCTGTCATGAGGCGAACAGGACTCCGTTAAGAGATTTCATAGGAAGATAACATTAACCTAAATTCGGCAGTTGAAGCCGTATTTACCTCTCTACCGCCCTTCACCCAAAGGGTGAGTCCCATTTGGAGGGGCACCTCCATTTTAACTGCCAAATATTTTTCGTCGGAACGAAAAAAAGAGGGTATTTTTAACGGCTCGCATTGGTCCGGAGCTGTTGATTTGTTTTTTCGAACAAAGAGCCGTAACTTTTCGAGAGGAAGTCCTCTGCATAAACCTCGATGAATTGGGCCTTCAGATCAACGCCGTGTTGCAGGGCTGTTTCTAAAGAGCCGTGAATCAATTTTGCCCATGGTCCCTCGGTACTCCAGACCATCTGAAATCCAACGGTCGTCGTCGCACTGTTATCGGCGATCACCGCATTGGGATAATACTCTCTGCCGCTCACCGCCGTCAGTCCGTGATGCATGAGTCCAAAATGTCCTGGATAGGTTTTAAGTCCGTAGCTCACCAGCTCCTCAAGCCGCTGCTTTCCCTCAGGACCTGGGAATGGCTCCCCCATCGCAAGGATCACCGGCGTTGTCGGAAAGGCTTTTATAAATAAATCGACGACCTTCTTCGCCCCCTCCAACCAGGCGGCCGAGCCTCCGACTTTATTCAGTCGTTGGAAATCATCGGCCTCCTTTGCAAAATAGGTCTCCACCACCATCCCTACGCCGCCAATCACGACATAGCCAACCGTCGGGTTCTGATCATAGCGCTCCCCCATCTCACGAACGAGCCGCCCCCATTTTTCGAGATAAAGGGAATCCCAAGGCAGTGGAACATCCCGGGTTTTAGAGAGCCCGTAATTACTTTTGGCGGTGATTTGAAACCGCGCAACGCCACTCTCAAAAACCCAATTTGGAGTAAAAATTCCGGAGGCGATTGAAAGACTGACCGATTTATGGTGTTGGCGCGCCGCTTCCACTCCGGCATCGAAATAACTCCAGTCACGATTGTTTTCAGTCCGCTCAAGTTTATCCCAAAAGGTTCTCAACGCAATTCCCTCTACTCCAGGGGAGCCCCAAATCTTCGCCTTGGCCGGTTCCATCGTCGCCTGACCCACCTTATCGGGGGGACAAAGGGCATAGATCCCAAAAGGCTTTTTGCTCAGCGACGATTTTTCTGGAGAGGAAATTCCTGATTCAGAAATGAGGGGAACGGAAATTCCAAAATACAAACCTCCCAACAAGATGAGTGAGAGTAATTTCATTGATCTCCGTCCATAGACGAACTCGAAAATAGGGGTGGTCATCAAGGTGGTCACAATCGCCATCAAAACCAACATGGAGAAGAGCCCTTGGCCAATAATTCCTTTCTCAAGCCCAATATTGATAATGATCAGTTCCATCAAGCCGCGTGAATTCATCAAAGCCCCGATCGCAAGTGCTGTGCGATTGTCCTCTCCGCAGAGACGGGCGGCAACATAACAAGCAACTCCTTTAGCGGCCACGGAAGCAACGAGAATCTCTAACGCCACAAGCATTAAAAATGGCGTGTTCATCACATTCATCATCGTGTTCAACCCCGAGTAAGTAAAAAACATCGGGAGAAAGAAAACAACCGCCAGCGGCTCCACTTTTTTCTTTAACTCAGCGACAAACTTCCCACGAGGCATCGCTGTTCCGAGAATGAATCCTCCGAAAATCGCGTGAATTCCAACCGCATCCATAATAAATGCGGAAAGAGAGAAAAGCACTAAGACAATCGCCAGCACCTGATGGCTCATGCTCCCTTCCCTCTCGACTATTTTTCCGAGCGGAGCGAGCAGTTTTGTTCCGAAGAAACAAATAAAGAGCGAATAAAGGATTCCGCCGCCAATCGCAAGAACTGCGACTCCAGGCCCTGCTCCAAAGGTCGCTAAAACAATCGCTAAAACACACCAAGAGCAGGCATCGTCAAAAGCTCCAGCGGTCAGCGAAAGGGTCCCTAACGGAGATTTGCTGAGTCCACGCTCGTTAATAATTCGCGCGAGCATCGGGAAGGCGGTCAACGCAATGCAGGCCCCTAAAAAAAGGGTCGCATTACTTGTTGAAATCGTGGGCGCAAACAGTCCAGGAATCGTCATCAAGTACGGGGTTATGAGAACCGCAACCAAAAAGGGAACGGCAATCCCAGCAAAGGAGACCGCAAAGGCCTTTTTCCGATTCGCCTTAAAATGGTCGAGATGAAAGGCCGTCCCGACGAGAAACATATACAGTCCCACTCCGAACTGAGCCCCGACATACAAAACACTTTTAGTGGCATTCGGAAAGAGAGCGGCTGAAAACTCCGGAAAGAAATAGCCAATCACGGAAGGCCCAATAATGACCCCGGCAATCATTTCGCCGACAACCTGGGGTTGACCCAAGAACTTCTGTCCTAGCCATCCGACAACCCGGCAAGTCAAAATAATAAGCGCAATTTGAAGAAAGAAATGGAGGCTAAAATCGGACATCACATAACTCTTCGCCCCTCCCTCGACCAACGGAGCGCCATGCGGCGAAAGAAGATGACACACCGTATCCACGAGGCTCGCCCAAACGGCTGAAAAAGTTGTTTCGTTATTCATAAATCGGTCAAAGACCGAAACCAAGGATATCTCCTTAATGAAAATAGTCTCGCCCCCATTTCAATCCCATTGAATTCCGATTTATGAATTCTAAAAATACAGTTTCGTTTATTTTTTTGTTTTCGGGCTTTGCCCTGATTTGGATCGGGGGAGCACGAATATTTTCGTCGGAACGAAAAATATGACCCTTCGGACGAAGGGGGATTAATACCAAAAAAAACCCGCACTTTTGAGGGTGCGGGTTTTTTGTAAATATTTTAAGAAGGAGGATTAAACCGAGGTGGATCGATTCGTCGGACGATACGAGCTTTCGTCATATCGTACGGTGAGATCTCGATCTTCACCTTATCACCCGTAGTCATACGGATGAAGCGTTTTCTCATTTTCCCTGAAGGATGTGCTAAGAGTTCGTGCCCGTTTTGGAGGACGACTCGAAACATGGTTCCAGGAAGAACTGATCGAACGGTAGCCTCGGTTTCAATAACTTGTTCCGAGGACATCTATCTTCTTTTTCCTAAAAAATTAATAACGGCTCTTACGGAAAGAGTCACGACGTCCACCGCCGCCACCTTGACCACCACCGCCGCCGCCACCACCGTATCCACCACCGGAACGACCACCCTCTTCTTTAGGACGAGCTTCGTTGACAACGATGTTACGACCGTCGACATCAGATCCGTCGAGGTTGTTGATTGCGTTTGTTGCACCTGCATCTTCAGAGATGGTCACAAATGCGAAGCCACGAGGGCGTCCGGACATTTTGTCCATAGGAAGATGGATGTCGGTGATTTCACCGTATTGGGAGAAGAGACTACGAAGTTGTGCTTCGTCTGTATCGTAATTTAAATTTCCGACGTATAATTTTTTGCTCATGGGAGCCTTTCGTTGATATGGAGTCATTAAGACCTCTTCCCGCGATCAATGGGCTAGAGGACCTCCGAATTGTTTATTTTGAAGGAAACGATCACATGATTGAAATCCTTCAGACTAAACTTCCACCGCCGTCCGATTGATCTTGAAGGGACTTTTTTTAGACCGAAACCATCGAGAAAAAACCTCAACGAAAAACATTCCAAAGCTCTGAAAGTTCCTTGACACTACCGAAATGTTTTGATTGTACAAGGAAATTCTTTGACCCCCCGCTATTTAGCCAGGGAATTTCTTTAACGGGATGATTTCAAAGGGCTTCTCCTCGTGATCGGGATGGTGGATTTCTTGCCGCGCCAGCTCTCGAAAGGTGTATTGCGATTGAAAGGGGGGTTGACCCTCCGCCGGTTTGAGTCGGTGGTAGAGGCCGCTTGATTGCAGTTCGCGTGCCTTGACGCAATCTTTGAGAAGGGTTTCGAGAATCTCGCAGACAATCCGTTTCTTTAACTCAGGGTTATCGATCGGGAATACGACTTCGACTCGCTTGAAGAGATTGCGGGCCATCCAATCGGCGCTTCCGAGGTAAACCTTGGGGTCTCCACCGTTTTCAAAATAGTAGATCCGGCTATGCTCAAGAAATCGTCCGACAATACTGACGACGCGAATGTTTTCACTGACCCCGGGGATTCCCGGACGGAGGCAGCACATTCCGCGAATAATCAGTTCGATTTTGACTCCGGCACAGGAGGCCTCATAGAGAGCTTGGATGATCTGGTGTTCGACGAGGGAGTTCATCTTTGCAATAATGCGCGCCGGCTTGCCTTGGAGGGCATGATCTCGCTCTTGATGAATTAATTTCAGGAAGGCCTTGCTTAAGTCAAAGGGGGCGACGAGGAGATGAGTGACCCCTTGAAAACGACCCATGCCGGTGAGGATATTAAAGACATTGGCGACCTCAAGGCCGATCTCCGGACGGACGGTAAAGTAACTTAAGTCGGTGTAGAATCGGGCTGTTTTTGGATGATAATTTCCGGTTCCCAAATGAACGTAGTGGCGAATGCGATCTTCGTCGCGGCGAATGACCATGAGCATTTTACTATGCACTTTGAGGCCAACGACACCGTACACGACATGGACCCCTGCTTCCTCCATTTGTCGTGCCCAGAGAATATTATTCTCTTCGTCGAAACGGGCTTTGAGCTCCACAAGCACCGCCACCTGTTTTCCTGCGCTCGCAGCTCGGATTAAGGCCCGAACGATCGGAGAGTCGCCACTCGTGCGATAAAGGGTCATTTTGATCCCGAGGACTTGAGGATCTTCTGCCGCTTTTTCAACAAAATCGACGACGACGTTGAAGCTTTCGTACGGATGATGAAGGAGAATATCTTTTGCCCGAATGATCTCAAAAAGATTGTGATCTGGGGTCAATCCAGGGGGGGTAATCGGATTCCACGGGCGGTCGCGGAGATGAGCGTAGCTCTCATGACCACAGATCGGCATGAGATGGGTGAAATTAATCGGATCGGAGTGGCGATAGACATCCTCGGCGGTGAGTTTAAAGGTTTCGGTGAGGAAGCGCTCCAGATCAGGGGGGCATTCCTCGTGAAGTTCAAGCCGAACCGCATTTCCTCGGTTACGTTTACGGAGCTCCTCCTCAATATGTTTCAGGAGATTCGCCGATTCCTCTTCGTCGATGTAGAGATCGCTATTGCGGGTGATTCGGAACGAGCGACAGGCGATGATCCGTTCTTCGGGAAAGAGTTGTTGGATGAAATGACGAACGATATGGCTGAGGTAAAGATAGTGGATCTTCCCATCGGAGGAAGGGAGGGGGACGATCCGAGTGAGGATTCGCGGAATTTGAACAATCGCATAGGATTCGACTTCGCCAAGGCGTTCTCGATCGAGCTTAACGATGAGATTGTGGCTTTTATTGGCGAGTTGAGGAAAGGGATGGCTGGGGTCAACGGCAAGCGGGGTCAGAACGGGATAGACCTCGCGGCGGAAATAGTTTTCAGCCCAAGAGAGTTGTTCCGTTGGGAGAGACTCGATGTTTTCAAAGATCAATCCCTCCTCTGCGAGCTGCGGTCGGAGCTCGGAGTTCCAGAGTCGATATTGATCATGGATCATCTTGGTGACCCGATCACGAATTTTTTGAAAGACCTGACGAGGACTCATTCCATCATAAGGGTCTTCATCGAGATTGTTTTCGATTTGTTGTTTGATCCCAGCGACACGAACTTCAAAAAATTCATCGAGGTTGTTGCTGACGATGCAAAGGAAGCGAAGCCGTTCAAGGAGAGGCTGAGAGGGATCTTGAGCCTCCTCGAGGACCCGCTCATTGAACTCGAGCCAACTAAGCTCTCGATTGATGAAAAAATCAGGAGATTCAAATTTTCCAGTGACTTTAGAGACGGTGTCCATGGAGAGAGCCTAAAACAAGGAGCCGTTGACCGCAACAGAGGAATTGTGAAAATTAGAAGTCGGAAGGCCGCAAAGAGATAAACTGAAAAATCTCCATTATGGAAGCCTTTCCATCGTAAAATCTTTTTTTCCTTTCCCGCAATCAATCTTCCCCCACTCTTTGAGCCCTCATGCAAAACTTTTTGGTCGTGATTCAAGCGGTCTTGCCGATCTTTCTCGTGATCGCCACGGGGGGGATCCTCCAGCGTAAAGGGTGGATCCCTCAAGACCTCGAGCGCGGAATCTTTAAGATCGTTCTTAATATTCTGGTTCCTTGTTTTATTTTCGATTCAATCCTCGGAAATGAGACGTTACGAAATCCCCAAAACATTCTCACCGCCCCCCTGATCGGAATTCTCCTCACGGCCTTTGCGGCCCTCCTCGGCCTTTTCTTTGCCTCTCTCGTGGGGCTTCAGGAGCGATCCTCAAAGCGCTCTTTTGCTTTTTCCGTTTCGATCATGAATTACGGTTATATTGCCGTTCCGTTGGCTCAATCGATCTTCGGCAAAGAGACTTTAGGGATGCTTTTTGTTTTCAATCTCGGAATCGAAATCTCCCTTTGGACCTTAGGGGCGATTCTTCTTTCGCGACAAACGCTGCTTCACTCCTTGAAACAAATTAATTTCTCCGCAATCGCAGCCATTCTTTTAGGCGTGACTCTTAATTTTGCGAATGCCCAAGAGTGGATCCCGCTCTTTATCTTGAAAACGATCCACTATCTCGGAACCCCTGCAAACCCGCTCGCCATTTTGCTCATCGGAGCGACCTTTGCCTCCTCTCTCCACTCTTTTTCTTTTCGCGAAGGCGGGGAAACGATGGCTGCCGGAATTTTTTTACGAAATCTTTTGCTCCCCTTCACTCTCCTGCTCGCTGCCCGCTACGCGCCGATGAGTGAGGACCTTCGACGGGTGCTGATTCTCCAATCGGCGATGCCGGCAGCGCTTTATCCCATTGTCTTGATTAAACATTATCACGGCGATTCAGTGACCGCTCTCCGCGTGGCCGTCGCCTCAACCCTTTTCGGACTCTTGTCGATCCCGTTGATTCTCAAATTCGGAATGAGCTGGGTCTTTGGATAGATTAAAAGAGATTCCCTGAGGAAAACCGTTCTCACACCAAGTCACAAAAACACGAAGAAATTCAATTGGCAATCCTCTTGAGTCCATTTTTTAAGATCGGGGCGCCAAAATTAATCAGCAACCCTAGACGATGATTGGAATCGGTTTTTGTCTCTCGACCATAAATCCAAGTTTCTCCAATCTTTTGGCTAAAACTGATTCGTAGACACTCTCCAACAGCCCGGGCCCCAATTGGATATGAAGCTTGACAGCGGTATCAACCACTTTTTCTGCAATGTATTCGAGATTTAAATCGAACTTTGTGTCTTTGTGACTTGGTGTGAGATGCATTTTAAGCCAGTAGTAGACGGCTTACCACTCGTCAACACCCACTTCAGCTTTTCCAATTTTAGACAGCAGCAGGAAAACTTTTTCTACCGATTCGGGAAGATTCGTTCGTAATGAGCCCGGAAATCTTCCGAGGAGGAGGCGGTGATCTCCAGATCGCGGAGGAGGCCATCTTTTAATCCATAAATCCAGCCGTGCACGGTCAACTCTTGGTTTCGATCCCAGGCCTGTTGCACGACGGTCGTCAGACAGGCGTTGGAGACTTGCTCGATCACATTGAGCTCACAAAGACGTGCCTCTTTCTCGAAATCGGTCGATAAAATATCGAGCTCTTTTTTATGCTTCGCCGCCACATCTTGCACGTGGCGGAGCCAGTTATCGATCAGCCCGAGTTTTTGATTAGAAAGAGCCGCACGGATACCGCCACAGCCATAATGGCCGGTTACGATAATATGCCGCACTTTCAGAACATCGACCGCATACTGCATCACGGAGAGACAGTTTAAATCGGAGTGAACGACGACATTCGCCACGTTACGATGAACAAAGATCTGCCCTGGCTCAAGCCCGACAATATCGTTCGCCGGCACCCGACTATCGGAGCAACCGATCCAAAGATATTGCGGGTTTTGCTGACCGGCAAGCCGTCGAAAGAACTCCGGATCATTCTGAGTTACCTTTGAGGCCCACGCTTTGTTGTTTTTAAAAAGATCGCACATTTGGCACATGGGGGGAAACCTGCCCATTATCGAGGAAATGACAAAAGATATTTATATTATACAAAAAAATAACAGATTGATTTTCTTTCTGGCCTAGGATAGAAGCATTGGAGATGAAAGGAGAAAAGAAGAGTCCCCCGAAAAAAGCCGCTGCCAAGGCCCCCCCGAAAGTCGTTTCCTCTTTAGTCAAAGAAAAATCAAAACCGACACTCCTCCCAAGCCCTGACTTTGCTCATCTCTCCTCTTCGCAGCGACTTTGGCTCCAAAAGCTCGAGATTCACGATCGACGCGATCTTCTTTTCTATCTCCCCCGTCGGCATGAAGATCGAACCCGCTCGCTCGAATTAGATGGAAGTCGAATCGGACAATCGCTCGTCGTTCGCGGAGTGGTTCAACAATCGAAATCGGCTTGGTGGCGCGGCGGTCGAGGGGTCTTTGAGGTTGCAGTCCTTTTAAATCCGGAAACGATCACTGAGCCACTGACCTCCGATCTTTTAAAGCGCCGTCTGCTTCGCTGTCGGTGGTATGGAATGCCCTTTCTGAAAAAATCGCTCTGCCAAGGACGGGAGTTAATTCTTTACGGAAAACTTTTCAAAGACAAAGAGGGTCTTTTAATGACGCATCCGGAATTTGAGATTCTCGATTCCTCCGAAGACTCGACAATTCATCTCAATCGTCTGACTCCGATCTATCCGCTCACCGAGGGGGTTCCCCAGCGCGGAATCCGGGCCTTGCTCTATCGGGAGATCATGGAGAAACCGATTGAAGTGGCAGAGTTTTATCCCGTTCCCGAGGATCTCATCTTCCTTCAAGAGGCGATTCCCAATGCCCACTTTCCGGATGATCCGCATCTTTTACAGGCCTCGATGCGCCGGTTGGTTTACGATGAATTTTTTATTCTCCAATGCGTGCTCGCTCAGCGACGCGAGGGAAGAAAAAAAATATTAAAAGAGCGGGCTCCACGAAAGATAGAACTTGGAAAAGAGTTTCTTGCCCAGCTCCCCTTTGAGCCGACGAAGGCGCAGCGACGGGTCATCGCAGAGATCGAACGCGATCTCGAAAATCCGATTCCGATGCATCGTCTTGTTCAGGGAGATGTCGGCTCCGGAAAAACCTTAATCGCTGTTTATGCCATGGTTCTTGCCGTCGAACGAGGTCAGCACGCCGCCCTCATGGCTCCCACCGAGATTCTTGCGGAGCAACATTTTCTCAATTTACGTCGATGGCTCGAACCACTCGGGATCTCCGTCGGACTTCACACCTCGGCGAAAAAGAAAAGCGATCGCTCGCCGATGGATAGCCCTGAGATTCAACAAACTCTTTTTAAAGGCAAAGGCTCGGTCACCGTCGGAACCCATGCCTTGCTCTTTGACTCCTTTGTCACCGAACAACTCGGACTCGTGGTCATCGATGAACAACATAAATTTGGGGTCATGCAACGGCTCACCTTAGTTCAAAAGGGTCAAAATCCGGATGTTCTCGTGATGACGGCAACTCCGATTCCCCGAACCTTAGGAATGACCCTCTACGGCGATTTGGAGGTTTCGGTCATCGATGAACTTCCTCCCGGTCGAAGTCCGATTGTCACCCTTTGTCGTAAAGAGAACGAACTTCCGAAAGTTTGGGCCTTCATGCGCAAACAGGTGGAGGAGGGACGACAGGCCTATGTCGTCTACCCCCTGATTGACGAATCGGAAAAAGTGGAGGCCAAAGCGGTTCAAACGGAATATGAACGGATCATTCCCCTCATGGCCCCTCATCGGGTCGGACTGCTGCACGGCCGTCTGAAGGCCGATGAAAAAGAGGCGGTGATGAAAGATTTTCGTGCCGGCCTGATCAAAGTGCTCGTCAGCACCCCAGTGATTGAGGTTGGGGTCGATGTTCCCAATGCCACGTTGATGGTCATAGAAAATGCGGAGCGATTCGGTCTCGCTCAACTGCATCAGCTACGTGGACGGATTGGGAGAGGGGCACATAAATCCTATTGTGCGCTGATTGGCGAAGCAAAAAGTCTTGAAGGCTGGCAGCGCTTGAAAGTCATGGAAGAGACCTGCGACGGCTTTAAAATTGCGGAGAAAGATTTTGCGATCCGAGGGCCCGGAAATATTTTTGGAACCGAGCAAAGTGGCCTCCCGCCGCTACGCATCGGCGACTTCCTCCGTGATTTCGACCTCCTCCAACGCTCCCGAAAAGATGCCGGGGAGCTTCTCAAATCCGATCCTGAGCTGAAACAGTTCCCGCAGCTCAAACGCCAACTCGATGCGATCCATCTCCAGCGCAAGACCTTGGCGACAGTGGGATAAACCCAAATCCTTCCATAAGAAAATTTTGGTTCCCCTTTTCGAAAGAATTAAGAACACTCTTAGGAATGCAAGAAGGCAGGAATATCGAAAAAAAACCGTGAATTTAGCCGCAAGAGAACGCAAAGAACTCAAAAATGAGGAATTTACAACAACTGAAGAATTGGCCCTAAGTGTTCTTTTGAGACCTTATTTTATTTTGTGTTCTCTGCGTTCTTTTGCGGCTAAAAACCTTATTTCA
>CAMCSM010000058.1 GCA_945877805.1 Methylacidiphilum caldifontis
GATTTTCCGTTTAAAAGAGGCCGAAATCTCTAACGAAGGCTGGAAAGCAGGAAAAAAAAGATCTCTCGCTTTTTTATTATTTTTTAAGTAAAAAAGAACCCATGATCCGCTCTTACGTTTTCTCTGAAGGAAAATTGATTGGAGAAGGCGTAGACACCGATGCCCTCAAGTTGGTTCGTGCCGACAAGGGACTTCATATCTGGGTCGATCTTGATCAACCGACCCCCCAAGAATCAAAGCTCATTCTCGAAGAGGTCTTCAATTTTCACCCTTTAGCCATTGAAGATTGTTTAGCCGTCAGTCATCTCCCAAAAATCGAAGATTATGACGACTACCTCTTCCTCGTCATGCATGCCGTCGATTTCTCTCGCAAAGACAAATTCGTCACTTCAGAGGTCGATTTCTTTCTCGGTAAAGAATTTCTCGTCACCCATCACACCGTTCCGATTCGAAGTCTCCAATCGGTCATCGATCGTCTCCAGAAAAATTCCCATCAAATCGCCCGAATGCCCGATCGACTCCTGCACACTCTCCTAGATTCGCTCGTCGATAACTATCAACCGGTGATTTCTGAGCTGACCTACGAAATCCAAGAGCTTGAAGATCAACTCTTCTCGGAAGATAAACGAGATCAAAAAAATTGCATGAGCGAGTTTCTTTCGATCAAGAAAGATGTTTTGAACCTTCGTCAAATCGTTCGCCCACAACGGGAGGTCATCAATCGGATTGTTCATAACGAATTTAAAATCATCCGATCGACCCTTACCCCTTACTATCGCGATGTTTACGATCATCTTTATCGCATTGAAGAAAGTACGGCGAATCATAACGATCAGCTCATGCTTTCGATGGATGTCTTTCTCAATAAAGCCTCGAATGAAACAAACCAAGTGATTAAAGCCCTGACGATGGTCACTGTTTATACCACTCCTGCGACCTTGATTGCGAGCTGGTACGGAATGAACTTTGTTCATATGCCTGAGCTCCAAACCCACTACGGCTATCTTTATGCCGTGCTCCTCACCTTCATTACAACCGTGATCCTCTATTTCTGGTTCCGTAAAAAATTATAGGAAAATCTTGGTTCCTTCCCGTTTATACTGGGTTTAATGAAGAGGGCGAAGGTCTTTGAAAGCGGAAGACTTTGTCGCTCGATCCTTCGAGCCCGCAGCGGGGATCGTGCGGATCTCGCTCCTCGTCTCCGCTTTCCTTTCCCTTCGCAGTTTGTAGCCTATCCCACTAACTGGTCAGTATGAACTCAAAACAAAAAAACTGTGAGGGCCAATGGAATGATTATTTTATCATCGTCATTGTGAATTTTAAAGCTAGTGATCTCACCCTATGAGTGAAGAGACCAGTGAACTGCTACAGCTACGACGCGATAAGATCCAAACATGGAAAGAGCTTGGGATTGATCCTTTTGGAAAATCGTTTGAAAATGTCGAAACAAGTGCCGCTATTGTCGAGGGCTATGTTGAGGAAAAGAGCGTTCGGGCCGCAGGTCGTTTAGTGGCTCTCCGTGAAATGGGGAAAAGTCTTTTCGCTCACCTCCTCGATGCCACAGGTCGAATTCAAATTTACGCCAAAAAAGAGGTTCTTGCCGACTCTTTTGATCATTTTAAACGATTTGATCTCGGTGATTTTATCGGGGTAGAAGGAACCCTCTTTACCTCAAAATCAGGGGAGAAAACAATTCGTGTCACCCATGTTGAAATGTTGAGTAAAGCGCTACGTCCGATGCCCGGAAAATGGCATGGCCTCTCCGATGTCGAGCAACGCTATCGACAACGCTATCTCGATTTAATGAGCAACCCGGTGGTCCGTCGCACCCTGACGCAACGAAGCCAAGTGGTTCGAGAGATTCGCTCCTTTTTAGAAACCAAAGGATTTATGGAGGTCGAAACTCCGATGATGCAATCGATCCCTGGAGGGGCTGCCGCACAGCCCTTTGTGACGCATCACAATGCCTTGAATATCGATCTCTACATGAGAATTGCCCCTGAGCTCTACCTCAAACGACTTCTCGTCGGAGGCTTTGATAAGGTATTTGAAGTCAATCGCAATTTTAGAAACGAGGGAATCTCTCGAAAACATAATCCTGAATTCACCATGCTGGAATGTTACTGGGCCTATGCCGACTTCGAAAAAATGGCCGATCTCGTTGAGGAACTGATTACAACCGTCGCTCAAAAAGTCATCGGCTCTCTTCAAGTCGGAGCCCCCCTCGACATGGAGACCAGTTGGAATCAAGAGGAGGTCAAAGGGGAACCGCGCATTGATCTGACCCGTCCTTGGCCTCGCAAAAGATATCATGACTGTATTAAAGAGGTGGCAGGAGCCGATTGGTTTGACTGCAGCGCCGATCAACGTCGCGAAAAAGCCAAGTTACTCGGTCTTGAAATCTCCCCGGCAATGGAGGATTTTGAAGTCACGAACCAAATCTTTGAAAAACTTGTCGAAGCCAAAACGATCAATCCGCTTTTTGTGACCCATCTTCCCAAAGAACTGGTTCCTTTAGCGAAACAAAACGTTGAGAACCCGAGTGTCGTCGATGTTTTTGAACTCATTATCAACGGTCAAGAAATTGCCCCTGGATACAGCGAGTTGAACGACCCCATCGTCCAACGAGAACGACTCGAACATCAGGCGGGGGAAGAGACTCAAAAACTTGATGAGGACTTCCTCCTCGCTTTAGAGCACGGAATGCCTCCTGCGGGGGGCATTGGCCTCGGAATCGATCGCCTCGTCATGCTCCTCACCGGTGCAGAGTCGATCCGCGATGTCATTCTCTTTCCGTTGATGCGACCCAAAGAATAAATTCAATGAGCGAGGATCTCAGTAAACACAGTGAAGAAAATGGTTTTCCTCTCGGGGCAAAAAACTCGTTTTATTTTCAGTTCTTTAATACCGCCTCCTTTGGTTGTATTCTCGGAGTTCCGATCATTCTTTTTTTTAAAGATTTAGGAGCCAGTGTATTGACCTTAGGAATTATTTCCTCGTTAGCCCCGCTCCTGATTATCCTTCAAATCCCCGCCTCTCGCTATGTCGAACAAGTCGGCTATCGTCGCTTCACTTTGAATGGTTGGGCCGTTCGAACGATCTTTATTTTTGGTCTTGTATTGTGCGTCCTCCTTCCCCAATCGATTGACAATCATACGCGAATGATGGTCGCGCTATTCTTTTTAATCGGGTATAATATTTCTCGCGGAATATCAACCTGTGGATTCATGCCGTGGATCTCTCAACTCATTCCGGAAAATGTTCGCGGCCGTTTTCTGGCGATCGATCAAATGACCGGCTCTATCTCAGGGTTAATCACGACTCTTTTGATAACGGGATGGCTTCATTTTTATCCTCAGAAAATCGGATATGCAGGAATCTTCTTTTATGCCGCAGTCACGGGGTTTATGAGCATTTATTTTCTCCGCAAAATTCCGGATGTGCCCATTGTTCAATCCCCTGAGAAAAATCAGCCAATTCGCTGGAAAGAACTTCTTTCCTATCCCCCCTTTAAAAAAGTCATTGTCATGAATATTGTTTTTCATATCGCAATCGCAGGGGGGGGGCTTTTTTGGGTTCCTCTTCTGAAAGATCATTTTGGAAAAGATTCCTCCTTTATTCTTTCAATCGTTGCCCTGGGATCCTTTTTATCTCTGATCGTTCAATTTGTGGCCAGCAAAGTGATTGATAAGACCGGGAGTAAACCGGCTCTTGTTTTTTCGATTTGGATGGGGATCTCTCATTTTATGATCTGGAGCTTGATTGCCGCTAAAATCATTCCCCTGAATCTGATCACAATCCTTGTGATGCAGATCACTGCGTCGCTTGCCTTTCCTCTATTTGTCCTCGCCAACACACGATTGGTCATGGCCTCAGTCCCTAAGGAGGGGCGAAGTCAATTTTTTGCGATCTTTAGTGTTGCCGTTAATTTAACCCTTGGAATTCTCCCTTGGTTTTGGGGGCTAGGGGTGGATTGCTTAAAGAGTTATGATGTGACGCTCTGGGGACATTGGCACGCTAATGCTTATAGTCTTTTTTATATTCTTTTAATCTTTATTTTTATTTACGCATGGATCTTATTATTAAGAATTGAAGAACATCAGTCGATGAGTACGGAAGACTTTGTGGATGAACTTTTCGTAAAGACTCCCAAAGAGGCGATCACTCGACTGCTCAGTCGGAGAACCCCCTTTTGAATCCTCTCCTCCAAGAACAGCTTCTGCCGGCGATCGGGCGACTGATCCTCCTTCTCTTAGGCTCCTCCCTCAAATGGAGAATTGAAGATCCCCATCAAACATTGACTCGATTGGACTCAAAGCCTTATCTCGTCACTTTTTGGCATAATCGAATCCTTTTAATTCCCTACATCTACTCCGAATTTTTTCCTGAGCGAAGGGCAACGACCCTCATTAGCCCGAGCCGTGACGGTCAATGGATCACCTCGATTATTGAACAGTTTGGATTTAGAGCGATTCGAGGGTCGAGCTCCAAAAAAGCGACCACTGCCTATCGCGCACTGCTCCAGGAAATTAAAAAGGAGAACTCCGATATCGGGATCACCCCCGACGGCCCCCGCGGCCCTCTCTATCAAGCTCAAGCAGGGGTCTTTCGACTTAGCCAACAAACCGGCCGCCCGATTCTTCCGATCACCTACCATATCCAACATAAGATCGAACTCAACAGTTGGGATCGCTTTCAAATCCCCCTCCCGCTCTCCGAAATTACACTGGTGATTGGAGCCCCTCGGGTGATTCCCTCAGATCTCACGGAGGAGGAATTTCAAAGAGAAGTCGATTCTTTGCAAAATGCCCTTGGAAAATGATTGAATTCAGTATTCAATAGCTTGAAGCAAATCGAGAGAAATGGATTCAACTCCTCTAATACCCCCTGACAAAAACACCTCTGACTCTCCTGTTCAAGAGCCAGAGGCCCCCTCACTCTCCCCTCCTTCCTCCTCCCGATGGAAGTGGGGACTTTCGTTGTTGATCTTATTGCTCCTCTCGATGGTTTTATTTTTTCTCAAAGAAAAAGGATATGGGGCTTCATTTTCTTTTTTTCCAAAACAAATCAATACCCAAACCGAATCAGCACGCCTCTGGGTTCATTACGGAACTCTTCAACACCACATCGGCGAACTCCCTGAAGCGATTGCGGCCTATCAACAAGCCTCTTCATTTGACCCCAATCTTTACGAGGCTTGGTGGAATCTTTCCCAAATTTACGACTCCCTTCATCAGCCCCAAGAGCAACTCAATGCCCTCCAACAAGCGGTCCGCTCTCGACCGGAATCGCCTGAGGCTTGGGCAGCTCTCACAAAAATTTATCTCCAACTCAATCAAGAACAAGAGGCTACCATGTCTCAAGAACAAGAGGCGATTGCCCAAAAAACTCTTTTAAATGAGGAGGATTACGAGCAAATGACGTATGAAAATCCTACTTCCATTGAGCCTTGGATCCAATGGGGGATGCGTCGAGCCATCTATCGTTTTGTCCAGCCCAATAGCCATGATCCAAAGAGCGTAGAAATTTTTCGGAAAGCCTCCGAAGAAAACCAACAGAACCCTTGGATATGGGCTCACCTCGGACTATCGATGATCAAAAAACGGAATGAAATCCCCGGCTCTCCTTTTCTGGTTGAAGTCGAAGTACCCTCTCTCCTCGCTTTTCAAAAAAGTGCCGAACTCCTTCCCCGTAACCCCACCCTCTTCTTTCTCCTTGGACGCGCCGCTCTTTGGAAAGGGGAGCTCAATATTGCCATCAACGCATTTCAGATCGCCACTCAATCCCCTCAAGCCCATTGGCTTGCCTGGTATTACTTAGGGGAAACCTATCTCGCATCCAATCGATCCGACGAAGCGATCGCCGCCTACACCAAAGCGCAATCGATCTCCCCCGACTCATTAGAAATTCAATATGGGGTCGCACAAGCCTATCTCCAAAAAGGAAAAATTTCCGAAGCGCGCGCCCTATTAGAAAAAGAGAACAACGACCCCAAAAAGCCGATCCCCCTGACTCGACGAGCCTTACTCCAAATCCCCCTACACCGTGCCCTCCTCGCTCAAAACACCGGCTCTCAAAAATTAACCACCATCTCCCCGCTTCTTCAATCCTTCCGCGCCGCCTCAATCCCCCGTCTCGAGGTCTTTACTCCGGAGATCCTTTCTGAAGCGAATAAACCAGAGGACCCTCAAAGCTCCGAACCGACACCGAAGCATCGCTCCCCTCAGCTTCCTCTTCTTCAAGAAAATACCGGCTCTGAAATTCAACCTCAAAACGAACTGCTCCCTCTCCCCACTCCTGGAGCCGCGATTCCCCTCCCCTCCCGTAGCCTTAAATCCCTTTCCAATCCGAGTCGAATTGGGATCGACACCGCCTCTCTCAATGATCCCCTTCAATGGAAAAACCGGCTCCAAGATCAAACCTTAGATGAAAAAACATTAAAAAAAATCATCACCTCAACCGAGAAATCCGATCATCCGGAAATTGCTCTTGAAGCGGCCCAACAACTCGTTCTCCGCCATTCCGGACCAGCGAACTGGATCTCATTAGGTTATCTCTACGGGACTCAAAATCAAACCCTCCAAGAGATCGACTGCTATCAAAAGGCCTTAAAAAATGATCCTCAGAATCGAACCGCCCTCTTTAATCTTGGTCTCGCCCATCTCCAACTTCGCCGTCATTCGAAAGCACAAAATACTTTTGAAAAAATCATCCAAAATAATGCCGAGGATTATGAAGCCTGGTTTCACCTCGGATTAAGTTTTGAGCGACAAGAGCGTTGGAACGAAGCCAGTGCGGCCTATCAACAGGCCATCGCCTTAAATCGCAGCTACGGCAATGCTTGGTTAAACCTGGGGGGGGTCTATGCCTCGATCAAAAGAGCAGATCTCGAGATCGAAACCTACAAAAAATGTTTAGAATCCAACCCCGACTATCAGCCTGCTTGGAACAATCTTGCCATCGTCCTCAAAAACATCGGGAAATTCAGTGATTACGAAGTTTTCAAGAAGCGCCTCGAGGCGACCTCCCGGTAATCGCCTTAACTCAACATAGAGGCTAATCGGCTGATCCACCTTCGTCCCGCACTGCAGGACTACGGCGGACTAAGCGTGGTCTGTTGGGCTAATGGGGGGAAGAAATAGCCGGATAGCTAAATAGCTCGATAGCGGTGAAAAGGCATTTAAAACAGGGGAGATTCGTTCCGCTCGAGATCGGAATTTGCCCTGTTTTCGGGATTTGAATTAGTGCAGATAAGTGAAGATAAGTGGTTTAAAAATGACTTTAACCCATTTCTTGCATTGGGGATGGATATAACTCGTAAACGATATCACCAAAATGGTGATAAAAAATGGAGGGGCACAGGCTCTGTGCCTCATCCGACGGGCAAGGCAGTGGGCCACTGCCCCTCCAGTTCTAATGCAAGAAATGGGTTTAACCCTTGGCGAATTTCTACCCCGCCTGCTCCGAGTTTAGTGTCGGAGTACTCTTTGTCGGGGTTGTATTTATGTTGCTCCCCATTACAAATCTTCGATTTGGTTGTGCCCCGTACAAAACAATCAGACGCTGTTGGATTACAATTCGCGTTGCGAATGGTTTTCCCTCCGAGCTAAAATTACAAGCAGCTCCGCTGTTAGTGGCCAATCGTTTTCACGATCCTTTTGGCTGTTAATTTCTTCCTTCCCCCCCATCAGCCCCACAGTCCATCCGCCGATTAGCCTCTCTTTCTCCGCGTCGTCCTGTCTCGCCAACTTGTCCGCCATAGTCCCGCAGTGCGGGACGACGGAGGATGCCTCTCAGCGCGAGGCACTCCCCTGCATTTTAAATGGATTTAAGCTATTTGGCTATCGAGCTATTCAGCTATCAGGCTATTATAGAGAGGAGCGAAAAATCGACGAATTTTTTAATCGACAAGCCCCCTTGATTTTTTTAAATTGACCATTCTTTTACGCACTCGTGGCGAAATGGCAGACGCGCTAGCTTGAGGTGCTAGTGGGTAACACCATGGGAGTTCGAGTCTCCCCGAGTGCAATTTCCCTTGATCTTCAAGGAATTACGAGGGCTTATCCCTCTTTAATCTCTCTTGCTGAAACCATTTGTTCCTCGGCATTTGACAAATATTTGACAAATTGCCCAGTGATGGTGGTTGACAGTCGTGCCTCTCTGGAGGAACGATGAACAAAGTAATCGAAGTTACCAATGGCAGTGATACGGTAAAAATTTACACGGTCCAAACCGGCGGGCGAGATCTCTATCAAGTCTGCAGTTACCATGCAAACAAACGACAATTCATGGGCATTTACTGGCAGGTCGGTTGAAATCTATTCGTCATGGCACCCATGAAAGATGCCAGATTGAAAAAATCCAGATTTTCGAGGAATAAATTGTTAAAAACAATCATTTATGTCATGTTTTATTAGTAGTATACTTGACAATATACCGATGAAAGATTAGCTTTTTAATATCGCATGAACCGTAGTCGAAATCATTCTGTCGCGCATCACGTCCTCACCCGGATTTTAAAATCGGGTGGTGATACGCTTTGGACTTATCCGGATTTTAATAACCTCGAAATGACCTCCGTTGCTGCAGCTCTTTCTCGTTTACATCGGGCGGGCAAACTTCAGAGGATCCGGCGGGGGATTTATTATTACCCCAAAATGACCGCCTTTGGTGAATCCAAGCCGAATCCGGAAGAGGTAGTCGATGCGATTTTTCGGGCTTCGAAAATTTCGACAATGGAAGGAGGCTCTACCTCTTATAATCGTTTAGGAATTACGACCCAGATTTCCGGGGCGATTCATCGTGTTGCGGATCGCCGCGTTCATTTGAGTTCGATTCTGAATGTACCCGTGAGAATCGAAGTTCGATCTCATGATTCAATCGTCGGAATTACTCCAGAGGAACGAGGATTTCTCGATGCGCTTCGAAACCTTACCCGTATTCCAGATACGACTCCCGGAGCAGTTTTGGAGCGGTTGGGACATCACTTGAAAAGTAAAACAGTTTCCTTCGAGCGATTGGTCCGATACGCACGAAAGGAGCCACCTCGCGTGCGAGCCTTACTGGGCGCTTTAGGGGATTCAGTTCTAAATACCGATTCAAAATGCATCAATTTCAAATCCTTGGACAAACTGCGCTCGACATTAAACCCGCTCACCACTTATAAACTCAAAGGCGCGGCTCGATCTTTAACCCCGAACGCTTACTGGAGGCTTGCTTGAAATTTCTCGCACAACACCCGGACTTCCCTGTTTTGATTCAAAACACGGCTGAGTCGCTTGCACTTCGTCCACAATTGGTTCTCAAGGATTATTGGGTGACAGTCACACTTCGTGTTTTAGCGGCAAATCCCACTTTGCGCGGACGGTTTTTGTTTAAAGGGGGAACCAGCCTCTCGAAGGGATGGAAACTCATCGATCGCTTTTCAGAAGATGTCGACCTTCTTCTCACGGGAGTAGATTTTAGTGCTCCCCCTGAAAAGGGAAGTGATCGGGTAAAATTGATGAAAACGATTCGGGATTACGTTTCCGAAACCACTCCCTTGAAGATCCCGAATCTCCAAGATCAATTCTTCTATTTTCGAGACAAGAATGATTGGCACACCGATGCACGTTATTGTTGGGAGATGAGCAATCCGCCCTCGAAGCTGTCTGATGATAGTCTCTTGCTTGAAATGGGATTTCGAGGAGGAGTGAACCCTCACCAGATTGTTTCATTAAATTCAATGGTCGGTGATTACCTCATTCAAAAGGGTCTTAAGGATCAGGAAGATCTCCAAACCTTTCGACACGACTTCAATTCCTTCGACTTGGAATTACTCAGTCCTGCTCGAACCTTTTTTGAAAAACTCCTTTACCTCCACACAACGCTTCATAGTGATTTTAAGGAACTTCGGACGAGACACCTTTATGATGTCGTTCAAATTTTTCGTAAAGATCCGGAAGTGAAGAAACTAATCATCTCCGGCGAATATTTTCCCATTTTGAGCGAAGCCATCAACGCGAGCAATCGCTGGTATCAGGCAAATCTTAATCCCGATGAGATCCATCTTCGGGAAGGATTGATTCTGCGCGACGAACAGTCTGATATTTTGTCAAAAGCCTATTCAGCAGAAGCGCATTACTACTATCGAGGTCAACCTTCTTTCGAGAATTTACGTCAAGGACTTGAAGAAATTCGTACCTCATTTTCCTCCTGACTACCTCTCCTCTCCGGGAAGGTATTGCCCCTTCTTAAGCTTTAGGGTCCCCAGAGATTCCTTTGCTTCGACTATATTTTCCTGTCCCGCACTATAGAGCGATTTCACAATCTCCCGAGTGGGTCCGGGATCTGCGCCTGCAGGCGCTTTCTTGATGGCCAGATGCAGCATCCAGCAAATATCCCAAAGCCTCCCCCTTGCATCTTGTCCCTCTACCCCATGCGGAACCTTAACGAAGGTTTCCATCACGGCGGAGGTCAAAAAGAATCGAAATTTGAATCCGGCAGTTTTGGCAAAGTTTGTAACATCGTATTGCTGGCGATCGGCATCGCTGGGAGTGGGATTGCCGCTCGGGTGATTGTGAATCAGGATCACGCCATAGGCATTTTGTAGAACTGCAAAGCGGAAGGTTTCCCGTGGATGAAAAAGGGATTCGTTCAGGATGCCAACCGCCAAAAGCGGCGAGCGGGCTGTTGAAAAGAGAAAATCCTTCCGCGCAAAGACGGTCCCCCCGATGATCCCTTGGGGACCGGATTAGGCGAACGCCGGTGCCAGCGGGTGAAATTTCCACCCCTGACGACAAATGAAGAAAGCAGGAGACGTGACAACAGGGTTGGCGCGAGTCCTGCAACCGGAAATTGTCGCCAAGGTTTTCGCTGCAGACCAAGTGACCATCCGGAGTGGGACGATGCCGAGCGTGGACGGGTGGACGTTACGTACGGACGCGTCATCGCCAACGAACGCCCCCGCCCGCGAGTGACATCGCCAAGGGAGGATTGGCGCGCGGTTTGCAAGGGTCTAGTGATTCCTGGGTAAGAATTCCGTGTCCGGTAGGAGCGAGTTGTATCACAACTAGCGTAAAATTTTTTCTAAACGTTCTTTAAATGTCATATTTTTATTTCCCCTATCACCGAACGGTGTACCTTTTTAAACTGGTATTTTAACCATACTAGCCGTCATTGGTCGCTTTTTCTGGTTCTGTTGCAAAAAAACAAATCTTTAAAAAATGGAGAAGATCAGTAGGTTTAAAAATGAAGAATCCGTTCAAGTGGAGGTATTACCTACCTGAAATAATTGTTTTGTGCGTGAGATAGTATTTGCGTTATCCGTTGAGACCATGAAGTGGGAGGGCCTATTGCCAAAAAGGGTCAAACTCAGACCTGTCAAATATGTTTCAAAAGATGATGTTTTGGACCAAAACAAATTCGTAGAAAATCTCTTCGGTCTTAATGCCTGATTGCCCCTTTACATCTCACCGTGCTCTCATTGATGATTTTTGAAACAGAACCCCAAATCCTGTTTCAATCTCACCTCTTCAAGAAAATTTGTGCCACAACGCACTGATGGGTACCGCAGATAGATCAGAACCAAAAGCGACACTTTCTGTACCCGTGTAAAGCAAAACTCCTCGCAGAAATTTCTTACCCGTCTGCTCAGCCCAGTAGAGCAGTCCTTTGAAATCGGATGATCCCGGACTGGCGTTCTTTTGAACTTCGAGCCGCGACCAAGCGCAGAAGCTGGGCCGGGGCGGTGACCGTAAACTCCGGAGGAACCCTCAAAGGCCGGGGAACCATCACCGGAGCGGTCAGTTTTCCTCAGTTGATAATTCGGGAAATCCGACGGGGATCAGTTTTATCCCACAATAAACTGGAACCTCGGTTCTTCTGCGGACCACCGTTTCCAGCTTCTCCAATAATCCGCTTCTCGGACTAACCTCCAATCAATCCTCCGTCGGAAAAGCCCTCGACTCCTTTCGTCCCTCGGTATTGGTTACAGGAACCAACGGAACCGATGCCGATCGTCTTTACAACGCGCTAACCTCTCTCACGACTGCCCAGATTCCTTCGGCGATTGAGCAACTGAGCCTCGAAAAACTTCAAGTTATTCCAAAAATCGCCACATCCGCTGGGGCCCGAATTCACACGCAACTCCGTCAAAATCTTGAAGCCCGTCGAAATTTGGATCCAACCTCCGGGAATTATTCACTTTTTTCACGAAATGGCGAAATGGTCTATGAGCGAGTGGTTTCCTCCGATTCAGACTCACTCGTGGTGAAGAAAAAATACTGGGATAAGATGAGTTATTTTGCATCTGTGAATGGAGAGCAAGGAGATGTCAAGCCGTCGGAGGGAAGAACCGATTTTGACGACTGGTCTGCCTCGGCCCTCTATGGAGGGAACTATGCTTTGTCTGACAAATGGAATCTGGGGATTTTTACTGGCTATGGTCATACCGACACCAGTCTCAGGGGACCGGAGGAAAAATGCTTTATGACGATGAAAAACTGGGCGGCTATTTCAGCTGGAGCAAAAATGATTGGCATGCCGAGTTGTCAACGTCTATGGGCAAGGGCTTTTATGAAACCAAGCGGGATCTTCTTTTTCTATCCGAGACGGCAAAGGGAGAAACGGAAGGATGGGAAAGCAGCAGTGAATTGAATCTCGGGAAGACCTTCCGACAGGATCAATGGATCTTGAGCCCGTCGATATTGGCAAGATACTCGCGCGCTTGGGTTCTGTTGCAAAAATCATCAATGAGGTGGAAAGGAAAGAGATTTTATTCCAATTTTTATGGGTATAGCCAGGTCTTTTGAAACTTGTGTTTCCGTTAAAATTGGTGATAATCGCGACCGCCAGTAAATAGCGATGAAGGATTTGACAAAAATTTGACAGATTTCTTCACTTTTATTCAAAACCATGCATGACGGAGAAAAATCCGTATGCAGGAAGATGAACAACATGAACGAGTTGTGCATGGCTGTGAAATCAGCGTTGAGCTTGAGGTGCTAGTGGGTAACACCATGGGAGTTCGAGTCTCCCCGAGTGCAATTTCCCTTGATCTTCAAGGAATTACGAGGGTATATCCCTCTTTAATCTCTCTTGCTGAAACCATTTGTTCCTCGGTATTTGACAGATATTTGACAAATTGCCCAGTTGTAAAAAGTAGGGTGATCTTGACTCAAAAACAAAATCAAAGGATACGATCCAGTTTTCTCTTCAAGGGCTAATGCGCAAGGAGAAAGATTGGATCGAAAGTATGATTAAAAAAAGAGCGTTCCTAACCCGAGAAAACCCTGGCGAAGCAATTAAAAACACAAAGTCATTGAAGTTTAGCGTCGAGGCGAAGCGAGACGCAACCCTGTTGCTGAGGTTTGAAAAGTTGGTCTTTGAACCTATCCTCGTTTATTGTACGTAAAATATAAATAAAGTTTCACCAAAATAAGGAGGTGATATCATGCTTTATGAAATTACTTTGGGCTTTATTCTAAAATTTTATGAAAAAGCTGTCTTTAATTTAAAAACAGTTAAACCTCGAATGGAAGTTCAAAGTAAAAATATGAAAAGTTCTTCGATGATCAAAATTTGTACGGCGATGTTAACTTCAGCAATCATGGTGATTTATGCGAATGACTCTAAGTCACCTATCAATGGCGTGATGTCCGCCGACCTCGCTAGTCCCGGTCAATCAAGAAGCTATTCCGGTGCCGATCTTGGTAAAATCAAGATGCCTGTCGGCGGAATAATGGCCGGCCAACTTTACTTCAACGGCGACGGCAGTTTGGGTCGCTGGGATATCATGAATGTGAGATCGTTTGGCAATAGTCCGCTGCTGCGCGGTTTTCCGGATCGTGAAAGAATGCTCTTACAAGGTTTTTGCCTTCAGGTACAGGAGGGGGCAACTATCAAAAGCCTCCCGCTTGATCAAAAAACATTTCCCGAAACAACATTCACCCCCGAATTTCCGGCTGGAATCGTTCGCTATACGGGAGCGAAAGACCTTCCGATGGAGATCACCCTTGAGGGGATCTCCCCCTTTGTTCCCCTGGAGACGAATGCCTCAGGCATTCCTGCTACTTTTCTTCGTCTCTCCATAAAGAATACGGGGAGTACGAAATTAAATGGAAATCTTCTTGGCTGGTTGGAAAATGGCGTGGCGGCGCATTCCGGAAGCCCTGGCGAAGGAGTTCGTAAGGCCTCTGTCCGTACTCCATCAGGGGCTCTTGCTGTCGAGTTTTCGGCGGAACCATCCGGCAAGCTTGAAACAAAAAAATCCATGCCGGCAATTCTTCTCGCTGATTTTGAGACCACCGATTACATGGGCTGGAAGGCGATCGGGGAAGGATTCGGAAATTCCCCGCGGCCAAACAGTGAGTTCGCTAAAACGGAGGGATCAGAGGCGCTTCAGAATTTCTCTGGCTTAGCCGCTGCGAACTCATCCGTGGGTGGAAAAAAAGCCGTTGGCATTTTGGAATCTCCGCTCTTCAAGATCGAGAGAGATATCCTTCAATTCAAAACCGCATGGGGCAAGGATAAAAATAAACTCCGCGTAAAACTTCTCGTAGAGGGAAAGGAGGTCCGCAGTTCCACAGGAAACGGAGGCCCTACATTCGTGACTATCCAATGGAGTGTCCGTGAGTTTTTGGGAAAAACCGCGCAACTCGTGGCGGTCGACGAAAGCGAGGAGAGCTACCTCCTTTTGGATCAGGTGGAGATGTTTGACGCCAGTCTGGGGCCTTTGGAAAAACGCCCGGACTTTGGCGGTATGGCCCTCCTTCTCCTCAACCCCCCAGCGGGGGCTACGGCAGAGGCTTCCGTGAAAGGAGATGCCGTTACGGGGTTTAAAAAGACCTCAAAAGAAGTTCCATTTGGCGAGAGCCAGGTGGGAGCAATCACCACGCCGTGGAGCTTGAATCCGGGTGAATCCCAAACGCTGACCTTTGCCATTGCTTGGCATTTTCCAAACCTCCAGCTGGTCGACTGGGGCAAGCTTCAAGGCAGCGGCCGCTGGTATGAATCCCGGTTTGCTCATCTCCCTGCCGTTGTCGATGCTCTTGCTGCAAATGGATCGGAGACCCTCCGTCTCACTAATCTCTGGCGCACGACCTTCTATGATTCCACCCTGCCACGCTGGATGCTCGACCGGGTGATGGCAAACGCCTCTACGCTTGCAACCAATACCTGCTATCGATTCAAGGATGGACGATTTTACGGCTTCGAGGGGGTCCATGCGTTCGTCGGTACCTGTAACCACGTCTGGCATTACGAAGAGACGATGGGACGCCTTTTTCCTGATCTGGAAATCTCCCTGCGGACCCAAGCCGATTTTCTCCCTGGTGTGGGGATCAAATCCGACGGCAGCATTCCTATGCGAATCGATGGACAAATGGGATCCCCTGATCCCCTTCCCCATCAGCCGATTCTTTTCGGGACTGGATATCAACATTGGGCCTCAATCGACGGTCAGTGTGGGATTATTCTCAGAACATACAGGAATTATTTGACCTCAAGCGATGGCTCATTGGTGAAACAGTATTGGCCAAAGATCAAGTCCGCCACCGAGTGGCTTTTTCGGCAAGACTCCGATGGCGATGCCCTCCCCGATAAAATGACCCATCACACCCTGGATGAGGATATTGCCGGTCCCAGTCCGTGGATTTCCAGCCTCTGGCTTGCGGCCCTCTCTGCCTCCGCTGAAATGGCCGACATTGCAGGGGATCAATCCTTCTCCGTTCAGTGCCGAGAACGCATGGAGAAGGGCAAACAGAGTTTAATGAAAAAACTCTGGAAGGGGGATCGCTTCATTCACCTCTCCCCTGAAAGTGAGAAGTGGAGACCCGGTTCTTACGACGGAGTTCATATTGACCAAGTCCTCGGTCAGCAATGGGCTTGGCGCACCGGGCTCGACCGCATTATCCCTGAAAAAGAAACGCACATCGCACTCCAGAACATTTTCCGTCACAACTTTAAGGCGGATGTCGGTCCCTACTATGCCGCAGACCCTATAAACCAGCCCTCTCGGGCCTTTGCCATTGCCGGTGAGGGTGGAACGATCGTTGCGACTTATCCTGGGCAATCCTATCGTCCCGATGGCAAAACGAAGGGCCATGAGTGGAACAGCGGAAATCAATTCCATCAAGGATTCTATAACGAAACGATGACCGGCTTTGAGCACGCCTTTGCTTCGCATCTCATTTATGAAGGGATGGTGGAGGAGGGACTGCGCGTCTTTCGCGCGGTGCATGACCGACATCAGCCCAATTCCCCTAAACCGCGAAATCCTTTTAACGAGCCCGAAGCCGGAGAGCACTATGCCCGTGCCATGTCGGCTTATTCCGTCTTCCTCGCCCTTTGCGGCTTTGAATACAACGGTCCCTCAGGCTCAATCGCCTTCTCGCCTCGACTAGGGGCGGAGGACTTTCGCTCCGCTTTCACCTCAGCCCAAGGCTGGGGTTCTTTCAGCCAAAAACAAAATGACAAGAGGATGACGGCGTCACTCGATTTGAAATTTGGAAAACTCCAACTGAAGACCGTTGGGCTAGTTCCCAAAAAGGGAGTAAAACCGAAAACTGCCGAGGTGACTCTGGACGGCAAGCCCATTGCGGCCACGTTAAAAGTCGATTCGGGCAAAGCCCAAATCCTCTTTGACCATCCCGTCACGATCTCGCTTGGGCAATCGTTGAGTATCAAACTTGAATAAAGGCAGATGAATACGAGATTGATAGCTCAATAGCCTGATAGACTGTAAGGCTGTTAGAGTTTACCAATATAAAACAGTGATACCTGGGACTAATTCAAAGTGTTTATCTCGGGTGGCGATCGGTAATTGATACTCTCTGGCTAGAGCTGCGATCCAAATGTCGTTTTCCGGAATCAAATTTCCCGCTTTAGCCAGAGCGGCTTTGATTTGTCCGTAATAATTGGAGGTAGCCACATCCACCGGAAGTACGGTGGTCAGCAATAAAAAGTTCGCCAATAGTTCGAGGTTCTTCTCCGGCTGATTGGATTTGTATGCCCCATGATACAACTCACCGACAACGACGGAGGGTAAAAATAACGGTCCTGATGAAAAGAGTTTCTTCGTCACCTCGTCATTCCGACGAAAGTGATGAATGACGATGGTTGAATCCAGTAAAACACTACTTCCAGTCACGTGCATCGATCTTCTCGCAATCTTCGCTAATCGCCTTTTCCCATTCGTCAGCCTCTTCGGTGCTCAACGCTCCGGCTGTTCTGGACAAGAGGGCCTCCCGATTCACCCCCTGTACGGATTTGAGGGAATGGATGTATCCGGCGGCCTGCTCCAGCATATGAGGAGGAAGCATCTTCAAATCTTCAACGACCATTTCAATAATGCTCATGAAACGACTCTATCGCCATTCCACCTCCTTTGCAAGTTCAAGGTCTTTTCCCCGGGCGGCTCTTGGATTGCTATTAGCTAACCTAACTTCCTGAAAAAATTCTCGAATTTTTTAGATATTACCTATGAAAACAGGTTTTTTGGCTTAGAGCTTTCTGCCTACAGGAGCGATCCAGTTTGGGGGTGAGCTAAAGAGTTTATGGATTTTTAGTTTCTCGATTAACTTTTCAAGATGTTCAGGGATTTGAGTGATCTGAGGAGGGA
>CAMCSM010000059.1 GCA_945877805.1 Methylacidiphilum caldifontis
GTACGGGGGTACAACTGCAGCCCCGACCTGTCGGGGCTGCCCCTCCAGTTCTAATGCAAGAAATGGGTTTATTCATTCGGCTCGTTTGTTTCCTGTCGGTTGATGACTCCATTGCTTGGGGATGAATTGGTGTCGAATCCAATGCTGAAGATGGTGATGCGGTTTTCCATTGAGGATCGCTCGCATTGATAAATAGAGGAGAGTCGAAAGAAGGAGTGCGATCGGAAAGCCGGAGAAGGGGGTCAAAAGATCGATCCCCACTGCGGTGAATGCAAAAACAGCGAATACGATTAAAAATCCAGCCCCATCGAGGCCGAGAAAAGTTCCTTTATCTTCCGTAATGACGGAGGATTTTGTGGTCGGGAGCTGAGATCGATAGGAGTCTCTCATGTCAGAAAAAGATAGTAGATCTTTGCAATTGCCCCCCCTAAAAAAATGATTCCAGTCCCCCAGAAAATGGAGATAAAGGCCGATGCTTGCATCGACCCAAAACTGACCCCGATCGCCACGTAGATGCTGTAGAGTAAGACAAAGAGAAACGAGGTGCTCATCAGAATATTCGTCCCCCGATTCATGACCTTGACAATAATCGGGGCAAAACGAGCCCTTTCTTTGTTCTCAGCCGGAGCGGTTTGAGCGCGAGCTGAAGGGAGTTCTAAACAGAAGAATAAGAAAAGGATCAGGAGCTTTTTCATCGAGTCCTTTCTCTCATTTAAAGTGAATCTCTTAAAAGGGCTAAAATATAAGCCCCTCCATAAAGAATGAGCCCTCCGCTGATCACCCCGATGGCCACCGAGGTTTTTCCCATGAACCACATGACGGCTCCAATGACCAATCCGATGAGAAGAAGAACCCCAGCGAATCGTTTTAAATTCAGATAAAGATTTGTAAATTTAGCCTCTGCATCGTTACCACTTGGCATCGCCGATTGCGCGAGTATCGGAATCGGAACGCTCTGTGCCTGGGTTGAAGGGGCGAGGCCTCCTCCTACGAGAAGGAGGAGGAGAAGCATTCGATAGATCGAGAGGGCGAGTGATTTCATGATTTTTATTTCCTTTTTCAAGGAGGTGGGAGATCAAGATCAAGTCGACAAGGGGGTTAAAATGAATTCGATCCCTTTAAACTTTGAAGCCTCTCCTTGATCTTCTCCACGACCGTTTCCCACCTTCGATCCCTCCCCTGCCTAAATATTCGGAAACTCGGATACCACGGTGAATCCTCACGCTCCAACATCCATCGCCAATCCGGATTAAAAGGTAACATCAACCAAACTTTCTTTCCGAAAGCTCCCGCTAAATGGGCGACGGAGGTATCGACGGTGATCAGTAAATCGATCTCCTCTAAGGCCCAAGCGGTATCGACAAAATCACGAAATTGCTCCCCCCAATTCTCAACGGAGAGAGGGGCCGGCAACTCCTTCAACTTCTCGCTCGCCCCCCCCTTTTGAAAGCTCACCCAATGCCACTCTTGCTCTTCAAAGAGCGGAATTAATTTCTCCAACGGGCAGGAGCGATTCCGATCGTTATCATGGGTCGGACTCCCCGCCCAAACAACGGCAATTCGCGGTCGCTTCGTTGAATCCACCTTCAACGGCTCTGCTACGATCGGTCGATTTAAATAAGGAAACTGCTTTGGAATCGAATCCAACTTCGTTTTAAAAATTCGAGGCAAACAGATGATCGGCACCTGAAGATCAAACTCCGGCAACACCCCATTCTGAAGCACCACCTCATCGATTCCGGGGGCGATTTTCATCAAGCTCTCTAAAGGAGCCTGCGTCTCTAGAATCACCGTTCCCCCCAGCGCTTTCACCATCGGAATGTAACGCGCAAAATGCAACGTATCCCCTAACCCTTGCTCAACAAAAATAAGCAGTCGTTTCCCCTCAAAACTTCCCCCCTCCCACATCGGCTGCGACATTTTACGTCGATAGTATTTCTTCAACTTCCAACGCCACTCGTGCTCCGGCCACCCTTGCTCGTAATTTCCGGTCACCAGCCACGCTAAGGAGCGATTCCAATGGGCATCAACAAAGTCCGGATTTAAGGCAATCGCCTTTTGATACGAACCCATCGCCTTGCGCACATCCCCATCGGCCAAATAGGCCACCCCGCGATTTGAATACGGCTGCACCATCCGCGGATTAATCTGAATCGCCTCATCGTAACAAGCAATCGCACGGAGGTATTCATCCCGTTTTAAATACAAGTTTCCTTCATTATAGCAAAGCTCGGGAGATCGATCTCCATTCGCTCGTGCCTTCTGATAAAGGGCCTCCGCCTCCTCTAGTTTTCCCGCGACCTGCAAAAGATCTCCTAAATTCGCAATCGCCTCCACATAATTTGGATTTAATCGCAACGACTCCCGATAAGCCGCCTCCGCCTCTGAATCACGCTGCACTTGATGAAATAGATTCCCCAGATTATTCCAGGCCTGAGCAAGCTGCGGATTCAACTCGATCGATCTCCGATAAGCGCTCTCCGCACGATCAAACTGTTGAATCGCCTGCCAGGCGGCTCCTAAATTGCTGAAGGCCAAAGCGTTGTTCGGATCGAGCTCCGTGCAGCGAATAAAATGAACGAGCCCCTCCTCTCGTCGATCTGAGCGATGAAATAATGTTGCTAAATTTAAATGGAGATCAAAATGTTTCTCCTCAATCTGCAACGCCTCTCGATAGGCCTGAATCGCGAGATCAATCTTTCCGGACTCCTTCGCTGCCTCCGCTAAAGCCCACGCGTAGGTAAAATTCTTTGGCTCTCCCGCATGCGCCTTCATCAAAAGAGCGATCGACTCTGCCCCTCGTCCTGACTGATAATAGATCAGCCCTAAGGAATAATCGAGGTCAACTGAATGATCCCCCTCCTTTTTTAACTGCAGGGCCAGCCCCTCAGCTCGCGCAAAATCTTTCGCTTCATAAGCCCTCACGAGTTGATCTCGAAGCAAATCGCGTGAGGTCGACTTCATTCCTCCTCCTCTAAAAAATGCTCTGGATTCAACGGCTCTGAAATCTTATTCGACTCCTCAAACCACTTTCCGAGATCGACCATCTTACACCGCTTCGAACAAAACGGCCCCCACTCCACAGCGAGCCAATTGCCTTTTTCTCGACACTGCGGACATTTTACCTCGGGAAACGGCTTCATTTGACTTCAACCCAGCGAACGGGAATGCCTCTGGCTTTCAAATCACGTTTCACCTCTTCAACCGTGATCTGTCCGGAATGAAAAACCCCCGCGGCCAAAGCGGCGTCCGCTTTCCCGCTCTCGAGAACTTCTGCAAAATGTTCAATCTTTCCTGCCCCTCCACTCGCAACCACCGGAACGGGGACCTGAGTACTGACCGAACGATTGAGCTCAAGATCATAGCCATTCTTCATTCCATCACCATCGATACTGTTGAGCACTAACTCCCCTGCTCCGAGAGAGACCGCTTTCTGCGCCCAAGCCAATACCTCCCATTCCGTCTCTTTTCGGCCTCCATGAGTAAAGACCTTCCAGCGATTCTCGCCGACTTTTTTACAGTCGATCGAAACGACAATACATTGAGCCCCAAAAATCTCTGACCCTGCCGTGATCAGCTCCGGATTCGTAATCGCAGAGGTATTAATGCTCACCTTATCCGCTCCTGCCTTCAACATCTGCCGCATATCCTCCACCGCTCGAATCCCCCCGCCAACAGTTAATGGCATAAAGCATTGATCTGCCGCCCGTTGAATCACCTCGATCATATTCGTGCGCCCCTCAGCACTGGCGGTGATATCATAAAAAACGAGCTCATCGGCCCCTTGTTGATCATAACGAAGCGCGAGCTCGACGGGATCCCCCACATTTTTAAGTCCCTGCTGTTCCGCACGCCCAAACTGCTCTCCCCGCGTCACTTGACCCGCGTGCACATCTAAACAAGGAATAATCCGTTTTGCGACCATCCTCCGATCTTCCGATAGATCGTTCCCTCCTGACAAGTTTAATCGTATTTTTTAGAATTGACCTTAACTTCTTTTCATCTGAAATAGGCACTCTCTTGAAAACGAAACCAAAAAAAATTCTCATCCAACAGCCGGATCTCGAAACGGTTCAGCACCTTCAACAGCATATTTTAAATATTGCTCCTGATGCCGAAATTTATGCTCCTGCCAATGTCAATGAAATCGAACAATATTACCTTTCCTGTCCCGATATCGATCTTCTGATCGCTGAGGTTTATATCGAGGGAATCGATGCCTTGGCGAGCTACCTCACTTTTCGAGCCGCTCACCCTAAAGTTGCCGTTCTGATTGCAACCCGTTACGACCTCAGCAGCTACTCCGAATATATCCATGGGGTTCCGGTTGTCGTTCTTCCCTACGAGGAAAAACATCTCGAGAGCATTATTCCTCAACTTCTTGAGAACATGACTCCCAGTCAGCTCACCACTTCGATCTCGCGAAAAATTCCGATCGGCACACAAAGCATCAAACTCGTTCAAAAAAATAAGGCGACGACCGCTTCTTCCCCCTCTTCCCTTGAACCCAAAAAAACTGCTGATTCGACGCAAAAATCACCCCCCCCGGTTCAGAAGGTCAATCGTTCAAAATCAGTGATCGAGGTTGAAAAAGCACTCAAACGGAGGAGTCAGATGATTAATCGCTGCGCAACAGTCTCCATTCTTATCCTTATTTCAATCTTTTCTCTCCTCGTCTCCATGGGGAAAATTCCTGCTGTCTATCGTTATTTCCGTTTTCTAGAACTTCCTTGGACCGACTACCATGTGATGATCGCAATCCCAGCTGAAGAATTTCTTTATGGGGGCGAAAATGGAACCCCCCCCGTGCCGACAAAGACCGATCCATTCTGGATCGATCAATATGAAGTGACACTCGGGCAATATCAAAAATTTTTAAAGGCAATGGAAACGGAAAAACCGGAAGCCTATGCTCATCCCGATATGCCTAATGTCAGTCGCGGCTATAAACCGGAAAACTGGGACAAAGTGATCCATACCATTCGAGAAGGAATCCCTTATAACGGAACTCGCCTTAATTTAGATTGCCCCGTCTTTCATATCCGTTGGTGGGATGCCTACGCCTATGCGAAATGGGCCGGCAAAAGACTCCCGACAGAAGAGGAGTGGGAAAAAGCGGCTCGGGGAACCAAGGGCAATCTCTTCTCCTGGGGCAGTGATGCAAAAGCTATTTCAAAAGCCAACCTTGGCCTTGACTACGCCCCTGGCGACCCAGCGAAAGGGGGTTTTAAAGATGGATTTCATATGATGAACCCGGTCACTGAAAAACCGGAAGATATCAGTGACTATGGAGTGGTCGGAATGAATGGAAATGTCAGTGAATGGACCGGAACGTGGGCCGATGGGAAGCTCGAAGGATTCAAAGTTCCCGTCATTCGTGGAGGCAGCTTTGTTGCTCAAAAAAATATCTACCTCAACCTCCGACTCGTTAAACGAGATGCCAATACCCCCGAAGAATGGCTTGGATTCCGCTGCGTCCGCGATACCGCCCCCACGGTGAAATAAACTTCCAATAATATATAAACAACTTGAAATTAGATAGTTATAAAAAATGCAAGTGGTTTGGAAAAATTTCAGCTCTTGGCTTCGTACCATTCGACCTGATGTCCACCCCTCAGAGTCAGTCCCACTCTCTTTAGACAGCAATTGGGAGTTCACCTTTGATCCTCAAGATCAGGGAGAAAAGGAGAGGGAGGTGCTTGAATTTTTAATAAGAGGGAACACCGATGCTTTTTTTAAATTTGTTCACGAATGGTGTTGCTAAAAGATTCACTCGACAAGTCCGCTGCTTTTCAGACACTCTCCGCTCTTATGGCAAACGTTAGTCTCGATGAACTCAAACAGCTTTTATTAGAAAATTGCATGTTAAAGCTCCAGCCGGAAGAAATTCAGGAGGATCTCCCGTTATTCGGACCGGATGGATTGGGGCTTGATTCGATCGACGCCCTTCAAATTACGGTCGCTTTAGAAAAGAAATATAAGGCGACAATCCCTAATCCGGAGGTCGCTCGCCAAGTCCTTCAAAATCTCGGCTCCTTGCGCGAGTGGTTGCTTCGCCAATAACATAATATGAAAAAGTTCGATGTCGTCATTATCGGCGGAGGACCTGCCGGAAGTGCCTCAGGGGCTCTCTTAGCACAAGCCGGAAAATCGGTCCTAATCGTCGAACGAGAAAAATTCCCCCGATTTCATATCGGGGAATCGTTGATTCCCTTTGGGAACGAGGTCTTGCGTGATATGGGGGTCTGGGAAAAACTGGAGCGCGCGGGGTTCATGACCAAAAAAGGGGCGGAGTTCACTCTCAGTAACTCCTGCGGTTTTCAACGCTTCTGGTTTCGCAATAATCTCGGCCCTGAGCATGCTCAAACCTTTCAAGTCGAGCGCTCCAAATTTGACTCTCTACTACTCGATCACGCCCACCAAAGCGGCTGTCAAATTTCTCAACCGGCCTCGATCGATTCAGCGGATTTCCACGAGGAGTTGATCGATCTCAAAATTCAGAGCGAAGCAGGAATTGAAGCGATTCAAGCCTCCTACGTGATCGATGCCTCAGGTCGCGATGCTTGGATTGGGAAAAAACTCTCCGTTCCGAAATCTGATTTAGGGCTCTCCAAAAAAATGGCGATCTATGCCCATTTTGAAAATGCCTATCGCAACGAGGGGGAGGCGGCAGGACATATCACGATCATTCGCATGGAACAGGGATGGTTTTGGATGATCCCGCTCGATGAAAAGAAAACCTCCGTGGGAATTGTTTGGGAACAGGAAAAACTCAAAGCGACGGGAAGTAATTTGGAGGAGCGATTTTGGGCAATGATTCACTCAAGTAAAGAGGCCTCCTTTCGATTAAAAGGGGGGACCCTCCTTGGCGATTTTCATGCCACCACCGACTACAGCTATCGCTATCATCAAAGCGCCGGAAGCCGCTGGCTGATGGCCGGTGATTCAGCAGGATTCGTCGATCCGATCTTCTCCTCTGGAGTGATGATCGCCCTTCGCACAGGAGGCCTTGCGGCACAGACGATTTTGAAACAATCTCCTTCCTCTGCTTTGAGTTTAGCCACTCAAAAAAAATATACAGCGGCGGTTCACCAGATGACCTCTGTATTTTTAAAGATGATCGAACTCTTTTACGATAACGATGCTTTTGCTGTTTTCATGAATCCGAGATCGATATTTAAACTTCGCGAGACAATTAATCGCCTAGTCGCCGGTCAGACAGAAATGGATTGGAGCCTACGCTGGCGCTTTAGACTCTTCCGATTTCTTTCGTGGCTTCAAAAACGCTACCCCGTCGCCCCTCGCTTGGTTTTTTCCGAATGAAACTCCTCTCTCCATTGAGAATCTCGCTCCTCGCCGCATCGGTGATTCTCATCGGAGGGGTCATTGCTCTGCTGAGAGTTCCTCTTCAAACCGATCTCTTTTCCCTTTTTCCCCCTCAACTGGAATCGTTGAAACAGCTCCAATCACTTCAAAAAAAGAGCCTTTCGACTCAAGATATTTTTATCGTTTTTCCTGATCAAGGAAAATGGAGCGATGAAGCGGTCGATCGGTTTAAAAAAAGTTTTCTCATTAAAATCGCCCCCCTTCCTGATTTTAAACCGCAGCAAAACATCTCTCTCGATCCAACGGAGATGGCTCGCCCGATCGCCACGGCGATTGCGGCCCTCCCCGAAGAATCCTTTCGGCGCTTTACCGCCGCTTTTCAAGAGGGCTCTCTCCAAAAACGCATTCAAAATCAAGCTAGCCAATGGCAAGGAATCATCGATGAAGAGCGGCTCATGGAAAGCTCTCTCGATCCCTTGGGACTTTTACAAGAGACCCCTTTTGCTGATTGGTTTAAGAAATTATCGACTCGACCCTCCATTCGTTGGATCCGGCTTACCGCAACCGAGAAACTTGACTCCTTTGAAAAAAGCCAGCGAGTGGATCGGCTCCTTCGTGAACAGATCGATCAAACGCTTGAGGAACAAAAATTGAAGGCGAGCGACCATCCTGTTTGGCTGACGGGCGAATCGATGTTTAACGCTCAGATCTCTTCGGGGATGAAGCGGGATATTGTGATCATGCTCACCTTTACGATTTTTCTCGTGGTCGCTCTTTTTATAGTCATCTACCGATCGCTGATTCCGCTGTTAGGGATCTTCTTTGTTCAACTCCTTGTGATTTTTTCGGCCTTGATCGTAGCTGCACTCTTTCTTGAGGGATTGAATGTGATTACGATCGGATTTGCCTCGATCCTCATCGGAATCAGCCTCGATTACTGTATTCTCGTCTACCACCACTTCGCTAGCGGAGGGACGGGAAAAGGAACTCATTGGCAAGTACTCGTTCGCGGAATCTGGTTTAGTGCCCTCTCGACAGGAGGAGCATTTGGCGTTCTCTATTTCTCCAGTTTTCCCGGGCTCCAACAAATGGCGATTCTTGTCGCCACAGGGCTAATCGCCTCCGCCGGATTTTCGACAACCTTACTTGCTGAAATTCTCAAGATCGTCAAACCGCAACCGGTCGATCATCTCCAGCCCTATCCCCCCGCTTGGGCTCGTTGGATTAAAAAAAATCATCGGCTTCTCCTGCTTGGATTTTTTTGCGGGCTCCTCCCGATCGCGATGAGCGCTTCATTCCTTCCCTCAAAACAGGCACTTTATAATAATGATCTTTCACAGCTTCAGCCGAATCACCTGGAGGCCTATCGTGCCCACGCCCAGCTCATGCAATGGGGCTCTCGATTTTCAACGACCGAGGAGCCGTTAGAGATCAATCGATCTCACTGGAATCCTGAGACTCTAGCGCTGCTGAATCGTCTCTCTCAAGGGCAGCGGGAGATCAATGGATTAACCCCCTTGGTGATCACGCAACTCGATCTCTGGAGTCAGAAAAAGATCTCCCTTCATGGAGGCTCTCTCGGGGATCACGAATGGAAGGCACTTTGCAAGGAACTCGATCAAACGGCTGTTGAGGACTTTAAAAAACTATCGGTTGGCATGCTCCTTCTGATGGTCTTATTGACTTGGCTTGCTCATCGTTCGATTCGACAAACCGCACTCAATCTTATCGCACTCCTTTTTGGCCTGATTCTTTTTGGAGCGCTTTTATTTCTTTTTAACATTTCTCTCACCCTCGTCTCCCTGATTTGTGTCCCTCTTCTCATCGGTCTGATTATCGATTACACGATTCACTTCCTACTGGGCTTCGAACATGAAAAAAGAGACCTTCCCGCCACCTTTCATCATCTTTTAATTCCGATTGCCACAACAGGGATGACCTCCCTGATCGGATTTACCGCTCCCGCCTTAAGCTCCCAGCCGGCGCTTTTGAATTTTGGTTGGGTTATGGATTTAGGGATCTTAAGCGCCATGATCACGGTTCTGATCTTCCTCCCTGCGCTCGTTGTTTTTCTTTTTAGCCCGAAAAAAAAGCATTACTCTCAATCCCTCTACTCCGTAAAATTTTTTAAGATTGCCAGTACCCTCGCAAAAATCGTTCCTCGCTCCTTTGCCCGCGCCCTTGCCCGCTCGATCGCAGTGAGTTACCTCATCATCAATCCCTCCTGCCGAAAAATTATCCAGGAAAATCAACGGCTCCTCGGTCCCTGTCCGTGGGAGCAACCCTCAAGCTGGAAACTCTACGGAAACTTTGCGGCGATGCTTGCCGACTATTTCTATTTCGGCGTACGAAGCCATCAAGATCAGGCGAATGTCGTCCGCAATAAGATTGGCTACGACCATCTCGCAAAAGCAAAAGCCGAGGGGCGCGGGGGATTTATTTTAACCTCCCACCTGAGCTTTTTTGAACTCGGGGGAATGCTGCTGAGTCAATTCGATTTCAAAGCCGTTGCCCTCTCCCTCCCGGAACCCACTCCCGAGCTGACAGAATGGCGAACCGCCTTTCGCCGCTCTTGGGGAATCCAAACCATTGAAGTGGGAACCACTCCCTTTTCGACCTTCACGATTTTAGAGGCTCTTCGTCGCAATGAATTCGTCATCGCCCTCATCGATCGCCCGAATGCGACACAAACAACCTCGGTCGCATTTCCCCATGGCACTGTTGAATTTGCCTCCGGAATTCTCTCGATCGCTCAAGCCACCGGCTCCCCAGTCTTAATCGGATTAATTACCGAATCCGATCACGGTTACTATGACTCCGTGATCTATCCCCGCCTCGAAATCTGTGATCCACGCGATCGACAAGCCTCTCTTCAAAAGGCCTGTGATCAAATTCGTGATCGCCTGCTTCCAGTCCTCCAAAAATATCCAAATCAATGGTTTCAATTCACCTCACTCCAAAAAAAATAATGAACTCCTTCATCAAACCGCTGACGCTTCTCTTTCTTTTTTCTTTTCTTCAATCAGAAAATTTTAAGAGCCAAGCAACGAACACAAGAGTGAAGGAGATCGAATCTCTGATCGAGAGACGTCAATTGACCACAAAGAGCCTACGATCGCAGTTTACTCAATCAGTTCTTCCGGAAAATCAGGCCACGCCGATTGTGAGCAAAGGAACGTTGCAGTATCAAAAACCACAAACCCTCCGGATTGATTTCAGCCTTCCCGAAGGAGAGGGAATGATTCTCACTCCGACAGAAACCACGGTCTGGAAAAAAGGCCTGCTGCCAAAAAGCACTCCTCACGATCCGCTCCAGCCAAGCTTTCGCAGGATCATTCTCGATATCCTCGAGAAGAGTCCCTCAGATTGGGATTCGCAATTTCAGAAATCGATGCGCGAAGAGCAGGACTCACTCCTCGTGACCTTGACCCCCCTTGCTCCCTCCGAAAGAGCCCCGGAAAGAGTCGAAGTCAGGATGAGAGGACAAGATCTGCAAATCACCGAGATTTCCGTGACGATGAAAAAAATCCTCTGGGCAGTCAAATTTCACTCGATTCAAGTCAATCCCCCCTTAAAAATAAAACTCTCTAAATAGTTAACGACTCATGCAAAAAAAATCATACACCCCTCACGGTCCCAGTTTTCAATTTATCGATGAGCGGGAGATTATTGAAATAGGCAAAAAAGTGCGCGCGACCAAATGGCTCGACCCGGAGCTTCCCTTTTTTAAAGACCATTTTCCGGAGGCCCCTCTTTTCCCTGCCGTTTATATGATCGAAGCGGGAGCACAGGCCGCCGGCTGCATCTGGGGCTCTCAATCTGAAGAGCTGACCCCTTCCCGATATCTCGTCGCTCGAATCATGCAATTTAATATCAAGCAGCCGGTTTTCCCGAATCAAACCCTGGTCATCGAAGCGGTGCTTGAACGAGACTTTGGAACCCTCGGCCAGTTTCAGATCGAACTCTTTGTCGAGGGAGTCCTCGTTGCTCAAGGAGTGATCGTTTTAAGTCGTTCAACGGCTGTTTTTGAAAAATAGACTCATTTTCTCTCGATCGATCTTTCCTCGAATCGTTCTCGGAAAAGCGGTCAGATTTAAAACTTTTTTTGGAATCTTCCAATCTGGTAACCGCTCCGATAATCCTTTCATCACCCAAGAAATCGACTGATCGGTCTCGACGGCAGCGATTAAATGCTCTCTCCCTTTCTCGATCATCGACCCCACCCAGACCTCGCGGATTCCTTGAATCCCCGCAAGAATCCCCTCGATTTCAGAGAGATGGATCTTCTTGCCTCCCATATTCACGATCGGCCGAACTCTTCCGGTTAATATCAACTCTCCGCGACGATTCCACTCTCCAAGATCGGAGAGTTTCAATGAGCCCGATCGATTCGCTACAGCGGGACTCTTGACCGTGATCCGGCCTTGCCGATCGAGTTGAATTGTAACTCCCTTTAATACTTTCCCGAGCGACCTCCCCTGAACGGTCGCGGCCCCTGTTCGATCATAGGCAATTCCCCCAGTTTCCGTAGAACCGTAAAAATTATGAATCTTCTGATTAAATTTCTTGAAGAACGCTTTTGCCAACGAACTCTCTAAACGAGCCCCCGCAGAGATCACCGTCCTGAGAGAGGAAAGTTTTTTAATCGAGGGGCTTGCCACAAGCGCCTGAAGGACCGTCGGGACGGTCGGAAAAACCGTCAGCTGATAACGCTGAATCCAACGCGGAATCTCCACAGGAACAAATTCCGAGGCTAAGGCAATCGCCGTTCCTTGAAGAATCAACGGCATCACTAAACTTCCCATCCCATAGGAATGCCCCAACGGAATCAGCCCCAGTTGACGATCGCTGGATCGAATCCCCATCGTTGATAAAATTTGCTCTCCATCTTTCAAAAGATTTTGATGACTCCAGGGAATCCGTTTCGCGGCTCCCGTCGTGCCGGAGGTTAATTTTTCAAAGGCCGTTGAACTTTGAGCGGAGCGAAACGGTTGGAGGGGAATGATTTCCTCCGCCTCCCATAAAAAGTGAGCCCGATGATTTTGTGCAAATTCGAATCGTTGATCGGCGTTCAACATCGGATCAAGAGCTAAGGCGATTCCGCGCTTCATTTGAATCGCCAAAAACCGAACCAACCATTCCGAATGATTACTTCCGCCAAAAGCGATCCTCGCTCCCGACTTTTCGCAGGGAACCTGCATGGCGGCGCGAACGACTCGTTCATAGAGATCGACCATCGTCCATTCATTCCCTGAGGTGAGATCGATCACCGCAAGCTTCCGCGGCGTTCGTTTTACCTGAGAAAAAAAAACTTCAAAAACAGTTGCCTTCAAGAGATTATCCCTTTTGACTCAAACCAATCGTGGACGACCAGATGATGTAAATGCGCTCCATCAAAGAGGGCAATTAAGAGATTCACATCCAGAAGATCATCTTCAATATCCAAAGTAGTCCTCATCTCAGCATCATCATATTAAATCATCAAACTGTCAAAAAATAACTCCCTGACAAATCAAGCAATCCATGACAGGTTCCTCTTTTGAATAAACGCCTCCCCTTATCCCCTCCCTCGCGCCACTGGATCCTCCTTTACTGGATCTTCTTTGCTCTTTTCTTCCTTCCCTTGATTCTTTCCCATCAGATCGGACTTTGTCTGGGGCTCTTTATCTTTTCGGGGGTTCTTTTTTTTATTCCAACCCTTCTTCCGAATGACTCCCTCTTCGGCCCGATCATCACTCGATTTTCGACAAAAGAGAAAGCCGTCTGGCTCACTTTTGATGACGGCCCCGATCCCCAAGATACTCCCCGCATTCTCGATCTCCTCGATTACTACCAAGCAAAAGCGACCTTTTTTGTCATCGGAGCCAAAGCAAAAGAACATCCTCACCTAATTCAAGAGATTCTCAGAAGAGGGCACTCGATCGGTAACCATACCCATAGTCATCCCGTCAGCACCTTTTGGATCGCTCTTCCCCATCAGCTCCGCAGAGAGCTTTCCCTCTGTCAACAAACGATCACTCAAATAGCCCCTCTCGCCACTCCGACTCTTTTTCGCGCCCCCGTCGGAATGATTAATTTTTTTCTTCATCCAATCCTTAGTGAGCAAAAACTCACTCTGGTCGGTTGGTCGGCCCGTGGATTTGATACCGTCGCCGACAGCCCTAAAAAAGTCGTTCAGCGAATTTGGGAAAAGGTCTCTCCGGGGGCGATTATCCTTCTGCACGAAGGGATTACACCCACTCAAAACGGCGAACGAATGGCACCTCAAATTTTGGAGCGTTTACTTCAAAAACTCTCTCAAGAGCACTATCAATGCCTCCTCCCGAATAAACCTAAAAAAAGCAGTTCGAACCACGGATATCACGGATCACACGGATTTTCAACGTCTTCCGAGAGCAGCGAGAATGAGTGATCCGTCAGGGGACGGACAGCGGGATAATAAAGACAGATAAACTCAATTCCTATTGTTCTTTTTATATTTCCTGCTTTCTTCTCCTATGAAAACCAATTCCTTTTTATTATATCTTTTCGCATTTCTTTTCAGCTCACTTTGCGCAGATGAAGGAACAAAGATTCAAAAATCGGAGTCCCCTTCCATTCCCTCAAGCGCCCTCCCCACACCGCAGCCCATCCAATAATTTACTCCGATTCTCCGCGATAACTTCCCAACGGAAACCGCTCTTCGATGAGGATCGTCGGTTTCGAGCGAATCCAGATTCGATAAGAGCGGGCGACCACTTGTTGCTCTCCCGCTCCTTCGATCCAATAGCCTAAGATCTCCCGATAGCTCTCCACACGACGGTCGCTTAATAACTCCCCGATCCCCCATTGCTTTTGCTGAAAGGCTTTTTGAATCTCTAAATCCAAAGCACTCAACCGAAGCCAACTTCGGGCCTTTGCATAGCAGAGCTTCGTCAATCCTCCTTGTAATTCTACCTCGCGAATCAAAATCTTTTCCTCAACGGAAAATGGCAAGTCGATCACTAACGAAGAAGTACCTAATTGCTCCTGATGTTGATCCACACGAATCACAATCTGTTCTTGAAAATAGGCCTCTAAAAATCGGGTCACGGTTCCATCGGAAACGAGGAGCGTACGAAGAACAGGCAACAAGGTCCTTCCCAGTTCTCTCTCCACCTCCGCAATTTCAGTAAACTTCATTTACACTCATTACTCTTCAAAACAGAAAAAGACCATGGATAACCACTCAATTCCAAAAATTACTTCCTTCGCATTTCCTGTGAAATAAAGAAATCTCTTCATGAAGTAAACCTCCCAAAATAGATAAACATCTTCCACTCAATCAATTAAGCAAAAAATACAATTTAAACCTAAATTCGGCAGTTGAAGCCTCATTTACCTCTCTATCCGCCCTCACCCAAAGGGTGAGTCCCATTTGGAGGGGCACAGGCTCTGTGCCTCCCGGGACGGGGAAGGCAGTGAGCCACTGCCCCTCCATTTTAACTGCCGAATTTAGGTTAAAACATTTTCACACACTCCCTGCGTGATAACGCAAAACATATCTGGCAAGTGACTGGAGAGCCGAGGGTCGGCAACTAGGAACAGCAGTTCCGTAGAGCCGCGAGGTTGCCCAAGGCTCCTCCCAAAAAGGCAAATGATTTTTTATTTTTTCTTTTCGAAATTCCTACTGGGAGAACCTTGGGAAGCTTCGCGGCTTCGCGTGAAAATTGTCTTTATCCCTGTTCCTCTGCACTATTGATCACGCGACGTACCCCCCGTTTTGATTTTCGCTTTAGCGTGACAATTTCAGCTCAAAACTTACTCTGCCTTCACATGGATTTACCAAGGGACAGTCGCATCCTGATCACAGGAGGAACCGGCTTTATTGGCCGACATCTCGTCCGCAAGATGCTCGCCCAAGGATACACCCTCCGCTTATTGGTTCGTTCGATCCCGAAAGCCACTCAACTCTTCGGGGATCAAGGGGACTATCACCTCGGCTCCTTAGAAAAGGCCGAGGAGATCGATCAAGCAGTCACCGGATGCGATGCCGTGATTCATCTCGGAGGGCTTTATCGCTTTGGTCGCGACTATCAAAAAAAACTCTTTGAAACCAACCTGCTCGGGACGGAGAATTTATTAAAGGCCTCTCAAAAACAGTCCATTAAACGATTCCTTTTTATCGGAACTGCCGGGGTCTTAAAATCCTCTCGGCCTCTGATCTCTGAAAATGATTTCCCGACTCAACCTCCGTGGGGAACTCCCTACAAAAAAAGCAAATGGGCGGCGGAGTCCAAAGTCCTGCAAGCGATTCAAAACGGCTTTCCAGCTCTGATCGCTAGCCCTACTTGTCCGATTGGCGATGAAGATGACACCCCAACTCCGACCGGAAGAATGATTGTCGACTTTTTAAATCACGATTTTCCTTTCTATGCCCATAGTGGAATTAATTTAATCGATATCGATGATCTCGTTGAGGGGATCATCGCCGCCTTTTCGAGAGGAGAGATTGGGAAGCGCTATCTCCTTGCCGGAGAAAATCTCTGGCTCCGAGAATTTCTTCAATTGCTCTCTCAAGCCAGTGGAATTCCAACCCCTCGATACGCGATCCCCGCTCCGTTGCTTGTGATTGCGAGTCTTTTCGTGGAAGTCGCGATGCTCTTTGGAAAAAAATCGGCTCGGCTCAATCTAGAGACCGCCCTTCATGCTGGAAAAATCCAATTTTACGATGCCCAAAAAACCTATCTTGAACTCGGGTGGCGGCCCTCTTTTGATACTCCAAAAGCGATTCAAAAGGCAATTCAATCCATCCGTTCCCCCCGCCCTTTGCCCCTCGATTTAAACCAGGCACCAGCCCTCAAAACTCTCTCATGAATTTGAGTTTTTTTGAAATCTGGCTTTCGCTCTTTTCCCTCTGGGGTTGTTTTTCTATTTTGCTTGTTTCTCGTTTCATCAAAAACTCCCAAAAAACCGCTCAAACCGCACTCCCCCTTTCTCTTCAATCGAATCTAACCCTTTCAATTTTTAAACCAACCCCTCCGGCTTCCTCCTCCGACACTCTTACCGCGGTTCTACTCCCCCTCGAATCCTTTCTCGGTCAAATGACCGATCGACATGAGCTGCTCCTCGGAATTTTAAAGTGCGATCTTCCTGTTTGGCAGAAGCAATTAATCGATTGGAACCAACGATTTCCGCTTGCCGTGATTAAAGTGGTTCATGAATCGACCGCTTCCGATTCCCCTCATTATCCGAATCCCAAAATCAATTGGAACCATACCCTGAGCAAGGAGGCCTCCGGAACTCTCTGGCTCTGGAGCGATCTCGATATTACCGTGCCTCCCCGCTATTTAACGAATCTCCTTAACGAATGGAGTCACTCTCCTTCGGGTTATCTGACAAACGCCTATCTCCTTCCTCACGGCAATCAAACTTGGGGAATTTGGGACTCATTATTTGTCCATTTTGAATTTCTCCCAGGGGTTCTTTTGCTGGATCGGCTTCAACGATTCCATACCGCGTTTGGCGCGGGAATCCTTTTCTCCTCACAAACCCTCACTCAAGCATCACAATGGGATCGCATCGGTAATGCTTTAGCCGATGACTTTCAGTTGGCGCAATTGATTGGCTCTGGACGCCTCTCCACCGTGCTCGTTGAATGCAGTTCACCGGTCTTAACATTTCGAGAGGCGATTTGCCATTATCTTCGCTGGCACAAAACGATTCGTTGGTGCGATCCAAAGGGCTATGCGGGATTAATCCTCATTCTCCCCCTCTTCGCTGCTCTGCTCGCCTCTCTTTGGAATCGTGACCCCCTTCACCTCCTCGGCGCGGTCTGGCTGATCGAATTCCTTCTTGGAGGCATCGTACTGATGACAACCCTCGACTCCCTCTCTCCTCGCCATCTTCTCCCCTTAATTTGTTGGCCTTGGCTTCGGCTTTTCGCCTGGATCTACTCCTGGCTTCCGACCTCCGTAACCTGGGCAGGAACTCACTGGAGAGCTCCTGACTTCGAAGGGAATAAAAAAATCTCTTAGTGAAGCAAACTTCCTAAGATATATAAACATCTGCCAATCAATCGATTAGACAAAAATACAATTTAAAACATTTTCACACACTCCCTGCGTGATAACGCAAAACATATCTGGCAAGTGACTGGAGAGCCGAGGGTCGGCAACTAGGAACAGCAGTTCCGTAGAGCCGCGAAGTTTCCCAAGGCTCCT
>CAMCSM010000060.1 GCA_945877805.1 Methylacidiphilum caldifontis
AACGGTCCATTTTGTCGGATCAAATTGCCAAGGCTTTACCCCGTTACGATAGTCATGTTGGAAGGTGTGATGGAAATTGTGATATCCCTCTCCGAAAGTCACGAGTGCGACAAACCAACTATCGCGAGCACTGACCTGATCATCATAAGGGCGAGTCCCAATATAATGACAAAGAGAGTTAATCGCAAAGGTCGCATGCTGAACGGCAACCACTCGTAGAAATCCTCCAATTAAAAAGGCTCCCAATGCGGTGATCGGACCGCCCCACCACCACCCAATCAAAGGAGGCATGACAAAACTCGTGATGATAGCGATCGTGACAAAATTTCGATGTTGCCACATCACCATCTTATCTTGCAAAAGATCTTTGGCATTATCGAAAGGAGGATCGATACGAAACTTCACAAACAACCAACCGATGTGTGCCCAGAAAAATCCTTTATTGATATTGTAAGGATCTTCATCGTGATCGACATGTTTATGGTGCTCACGGTGATCGGTCGTCCACTCAATCGCCGATCCTTCAAAGGCAGCAGCCCCGAAAATCAAGGTAAAGAGTTTCACCGGCCAGCTCGCCTTAAAGGAGAGATGGGAAAAGAGACGGTGATAGCCCAAGGTAATACTCCCAGCTGCAAACCAAAACATGATCGAGAAATAGGCAACGTGAAAACCCCAATTCGCCTTGAAATCCTCCCAATAGGTCACGAGATACCAAGGGACACCAATCATCGCGACAACGGCGGTTCCGACAAGAAAGGCACTAATGTAATAGTTGATCCGTTTCCCACTCTTTTTCGCTTCAATTTCCAACAATTCTGCATCTGTCATCTCGATACCCTCTTAAGTTGATTTTTGTTATTTTGAATGCCCTAGGCATTAAAATCTTCCGAAAGCATTTTTGCTTTGGGGCACTTTATCAAAAGTTTTAAAAATGTCTCTGAAAAAATAATATTTTTCTTATTAGTTTTTTGATGTAACGCATTAGTAGATATTGCTTTACAACGACAACTTTGTAATACCAATAGGTGATTTCATGCGCGGGAACGCTCCCGATCTATTCCTTAGAGCTCCTCTTAAATTAATTTCTCAAGAGAGTCATCACTTGATCGATTTCAGACTCCAAATTGTAAAAATGGGGGGAAAAACGGATCAATGGATTTTGGTTCGCATCCCATCTTAACGAGACCACCACCCCCGCCTCGCTCAATTTTTTGTAAATCTGATTTAGATCACCGCCGGCTTTCCGAGCGGTCACAATCCCTGAATACGCCGACTCCGGATAAGACTCCGATAGAACCTCCCATCCCAGTTCCTGAAGCTTTGTCCTAAGGTAACGGTGAAGATGTAACAGTCGCGCATGGATCGACTCGATCCCCACCTCCATCAGAACCTCTAAAGAGGCCTTCATCCCCATAATCCCGAGTCCATTCATCGACCCGATTTCAAATCGTTGTGCCGTCGAATGAAAACGAATCTCCTCTTGGGCAACAAATCCCGGCGAATGAACATTCCATGAGCCGAGCATCGTCGGATGAAAACGTTCATACAACTCCGGATTGGCATAAAAAATCCCCGCCCCTAATGGCCCCAAAAGCCATTTATGGGAATCGGCACTCAGAAAATCGATGTATTGAACATCAACAGGAGTCGCTCCTAAAGATTGAATCGAATCGAGACAAAAGAGAATCCCTCTCTTTTTAAGCTCACTCCCAATCGCCTGATAATCGAGTCGATACCCCGTGAGATAATGGCAAGAACTCAGCGCAACCAGTTTTGTCTTAGAGCTCAGGGAGGCGAAAACAAGCTCCGGAGTGATTTTACCAGGATTCTCTGGCCTTAGGGGAACGGGACGAACCCCTCGTCGACTTAAATCACTCCACGGATAAACATTGGAGGGATAGTCTTGAGGATAATAAACCACTTCATCCCCCCCACTCCAATCGATTCCAAGAGCGACTAAGTTTAAGCCAAGTGCCGTGGGCCCGATGAGGGCAATTTCCGCCGGTTTGGCATGAATTAAATCGGCAGCGAGTTGACGGGTCTTTTCGAGATTAGCAAAAAAATCGCCCACCTCCTGAAAGTTTTCGGTGATCTCCCAAGCATACTCTTGAACCGCTTGAGCAGCCGCACGAGTCAAAGGAGCGACTCCGGCATGAGCAAGAAATATTTTATCACGGGTGACCGGAAACTCTCGATGACGAATTTCAGGATTTTCAATGATTTCAATTAAACGAGAAGACATACTCTTTTGCCTGGGGTTATACGGTTAGTCCCTCACTCTTGAAATCTTTCGCAAAATGGTCAACATTATTCGATCTTTCTACGGAACCCATGCTCACCCCTTTGCTAATCTTCGATTCGCTTCATGCTCAAAGAGTAAAACCTCTCGGTGATTAAGCAAATAAAAGCAGCTCTCTTTCGGAGTATTAATGCGTTGATTTCTGTGGGCTTAAAGCGATTGAATAAATCATCAGGGGTGTTGAGGAACAGTCAAATTCTCTCCATCAGAGAAATAGCAATCGGAGAGATATACGGAACAAACAGAGTCCTTACCCCCTCCGATCACGAATCCTAAAGTACTGTTAAAAGTTTTCTTTTCTACAGAGTAAATATTAATAGTTGAATTGATTTCTGGTTTCTCATCCGCTCCATCAACGTTATCGTTTAAAAACGCAATATAGCTGAAAGGGCCTGCTTCCTTATCATTCTTTAAAACGATCCAAAGTCGCTGCCACAAATTTGGTTTAAAATTTCCTAGTTTATTTCCTTTTTCACTAAATAAAGCGCCGCCCAGTTCTGTTATTTGAAGAAAGATATTCAGATTCATTATCGGTTGTAGTGGGTAAAGAGTTTTAGAAGAAAAACCGATTCTTACATCACTCGCAGTTTGATCCGTCGCGATCATTATTTTAAAACAGACGGCCCCCACACTTTCTATTCCAATATTAGGAAAAGGAACACTTAAACAGGCATGATTCTTTTCAGCTTCTTTATTCTTAAAGCAGATCGCTTTTCGTGTTGGATCCACCGGATCATTGACTAGCTCCAAATTTGAAGATATACTAATTTTTAATTCTTTACTTAATTCTTCCGGAGAAAAAAGAGTAATTGGCTTCCACTCCTCTCCTTGAACGAACGCAAATGGACCTAAGACAAGGATTACTACCAAAACAAAGATCGAATAAGAGCAAGTCAATCCGCAATGACGATTCAATTTTGGCATATAAAGAGTATTTAAAAAAAAATTATTCACGAACATAATATAGCATCGTTTCTCGTATGTATAAAGAAAATAATAGGATCTCTCATCAAAACGATTTGATTTTTATTCATTAAAAAAATTGATTTTAGTTTCGCTTTTCTTAATTTTTAAGCGAATTTTATCCGCCTCAGCAATCAAAGAGATCATTCTATAGTTGCTTCCCTGATAGGAGAGCGGGACATACTGAATTTCTACTTTCATTCCCACCTGAAAAGCATCAAACACCTGATTTACGTCGTAGGAACCCGCAAACCCATCGAGGGGGCCCATCTTCAATAATGTATGATCTTTATTGAATGAAAGCTCGTATTTCGATCCATTTTCTAACTCGACGATTCCGTTGTGCGGGCTCTTTCCTTGAAGCTGAGGAGTAATAAAATGTTTAATGACCCCGGTTACTTTTCCAAACTCGGAATGAACTTTGATCGCCTCCCCCATCTGATTCATCTCCATTGTTACCTTATCATTCTTTTGAGGGAGGGAATCTTCTAATAATAGCTCCGTTCCATGCTGTTTGCGTTGAAAGACGCAAGAGGAATCAAAACGAACATGAAAGGATTTGATTCCAAATCCAGGAACCTCAACCTCTAATCGTTGAGGATTTGCATTAATCACTTTTCCTTCGACCGTCGCCCCGCGGATGAACGGAGTATAAAGGGGCTTTTTTACCTCGAACTTTAATTCCTCGATCGCCGCTTTATCCTGCCTTTCTTCGATCGAATAGCGATTGAACCCCGTTTCATGAACTAAATAGCGAGAGCCCTTCTTTTCCTTGTTCTTCAAAAGCGCTGTCGTGTCTTGATCCGCATAAAATTCAATCTCCATCTTTTGAGGGGAGTACGAAAGAAGTTTCACCACCAAACGCTCTTCTGCCCCCTTCAACTGAACCTCAAAAGGATAACTCCCCAAAGGTCCGAGCCCTTTGACCGCAAAGCGTGCGGGGAGAAGTTCAGAAATCGACCGATTCAGAAGCGCGATCGCTCCCATCAGATCACCGCCTAATAACCCTTCCTGCGCTTTTTTGAAGACAACATCGTCACTCCCTTTCTTTAATCGATATTGAGATAAAAGACGTTGCGCCAAAACACTGTTTTGAATCCAACTATTTTGAACTCGTCTCTCACCATAGGTATCATTTCGAAATCCAATCGGACCGCTTTGTTGATCCCAAGGCAAATAGGCTTTCACGGCTCCGAGAGCGGCGGATTTCTCTCCACCATTCAGTCTCACTTTCACAAAAAATCGCTCTTCCCCTTTGGCCTTTTGGCTCAAATCAAAAATAGTGGAAGAACATCTATTAAACCAACTTATTTTTTTTTCCATTTCGAAATCACCGATGGGATTGAGATTCTCAGGACTCCCGCCCGCCAGAATAGAGACCGCCCCATTGAGATCCACAAAGGCCTGGATGGAGAAGATTAAACCTGTTTTAAATTTATCGGGATCTTCAAACGTATAAATAACTTCTCCAGGAACTTCTGGATTTTCAGCGCAAATGACCACGCTATCGGCGTTGTCAGAGATGAGTTGAATTCCCTTATATTGAACTCCTTTTCCAGGAGCCGTGATGAGATCGTTTTGATAATCTCGAGTATAATCCAAATCAAAAACATGCCTTTGATAGTCACGGGTCTCAGAAAGAGGAAGATTGTTTAATGAATCTGCACTTTTCATCTCTTCTTCTACACTCCATTTGACTTCAGGCTCATTGAAAGGGACTAAGAAATCCATTCCATTGGCATAGCTTTCACGAAGATATCGGCAATAATCACCTGCTTCAAGCATCGTCATCTCCAAATTCACACAAGAGAGTTTTCCATACTGGATACTGTACTCATTATGCCGCTGGTCGGTGAATTGATACATTTCATTCGAAGGCCACATATTCTCGCTGACACCACCCACCCAGCCCGGAAGACGATCGTCAAAAGAGGGATAAAGCGTCGCCTGAAGACAATGGCTATAAATATGATTCGAAAGTTGATCTTGTGGGTAATTTAAGGCCCCTTGATTCACGAGAATCGCATTGGAGCCGAACCCTTTGCGATAGGCCTTGGCGCGTCCATCGTTATAAGTGGCGATATTCCGCTGCATCCAATTTTTCTCCGCAAAACTGAGCCCATCGGTAGGATCCAATTTAATCCCTTGAGCACGGGCGGCTTGCACTACATCATCACTGAAATCCCCATTCCTCCAGTACCCCGATCCCCACTCCATCACGAGGGCCCCGGAAGGCATGCCGTCTCCCGTCAGTTGTGACAACGAATAGCGATCCGCAATTTCCTGAGCCACAAACTCAGCTCTCTCCTCTGCCTTCTTATTAAAATAGAGACTATTCATCGAAGGCCAAGGGGTGTTTGACCATTGGTTGGGGGTTGTTGCATGATATTTTTTACTGAAAGGATTGTAGATGATTTGATTATATTTGAGATCTCCAAAATACCCTCCTAACCCATCCGCGTGAGCAACCGTATACCCCCACCATTGCGCGGGCATGATCGCAAACGGCAATTTCTCGTTTTTAAACAAGCTCAAAGACGATTCAATAATCCGAGAATTTTCCTCCGGAGACATAATGAGGGAGGGAAGTCCGATCATCGCTCCAACTGTAAAATTTTCGTAAGTTCCAAAAGTTTTTTTAATCTTGGAAATATTTTTAGGATTTTGATCACAAAAAGAGTAAATCTGAAGAGGTTGTAATATCTTTTGCTCTCCAGCCAGTTTATAAAAATCATGATACCCTGTCACCCGTGATATCTGAAACTTGGAGTTCGACTCACTGCGAATCGTCACTTTTATTTTTGATAAATTTAGTATCTTGGCGCGATCCATCGCTACAAAATAACGCATCGGGGATTTGACGAGCTCCTCATAACTCCTAAAATAGATCGGTTGGTCGTCTACAAGGATCGTATAGCCAAAGGCATTAGGACTCATTTGATGTATTTCTTCAAGCTCTAGCACAATCGGTGAATTGGATTCCCTTTTTTTCCCTGTATCAAGATTCAGAGTGAAAGTCAAAAAATCCCCTTTATTTTCAAAAGAATAGGCTCTATGAGATCGATCGATCAAACCGACCGACGTGGAAAAAGTGCCGAGCTGGACTTTTTCTCCTTTCAACAAAAAACATTTTTTTTCTGTTTGACCATTTCCGGCAATCCAACCGGTCATTTGAGGATTTTCCATCCCTTCTCCCAATAAAACAGATCGGAAGACAAATATAAGAAGGAGCATCAAAGAATATAAAGAAACCGCATTATTAAAGCTCCTAAATCGGAATTCACAGGATTGAAGTAGGTTAAAGAATGCATTCATCGTAGAGATCCTAGGTAATGGTCTTTGACAGATTTATGGATTTTGAGGGAGGCTTAAATTTTCACTTACTGTTTTTTTTATTCGCTTGGATAGGTAATGTTAAATTGCTTTGCACAATCAATACCATACAAGCACTTGTATTTTTTGCAAATTAAAATACTGTTGTTGATTACTCGATCGGAAAAAAACGCTGATAAACTCTTACCGCACGAGCGCAGGATTGTGGGAGTCCCTCTCGGAACTCAGGAAAATGATGGATGAGGTTTGTATTCCAGTGCGAAATCGGCAATGCACTCTCCGGAATTCGACTCATTTTAGAGAACAGGAGGTCGCTCTCCTGTTCGGTCATTAAATTTTGAAATTGAGGATCGATAATCGCTAAGCCCACAATGATCGAAGCGATATCGGCAATCGAAACGAACGGGATCGATGTCTTGTCTTCCCTTGTCTCCATCGGCGGAACATTTGAAAATCCCCACCCATATTTGTATTGAAAGGCAATCCCGACTTGAAAAACACTCTTTGCCAAGAGTTCATAATCATCATCATGTATCGAAAGTCTTGAGGAAAGATTTAAGAGATTAGGAGGAGCTCCATTTTTCCCAAATCCCATAAATCCATAATCCTCCCAAGAATATCCATGAGCAGCTCGATATAGGCTGTAATTCCCTTTACTGTTTTTCTGCAATTGATAGCCGACCAAAGAGACTCCTCGGTCGCCATCGACTCCATTCACTCGACTGACAAATCGGAAAAAATCAGTTCCGACATTTGCATTCGTAAAATGATAACCCATATCTCGACGCTTCGGCATTCTTTGAAAATCAATGCTCATTCGATCAAAAACAGTTCGCGCCTGATCATCGGCACTTATTTTTTGACTGTTTAAATGAATCGAATGCGAAACGATATCAATAATCTTAACTAAAAATAGGGCGATGAGTACGGTTATTGAGATCGCCACAAGCAACTCTGGCAGTGTGAAACTACGCTCTCTTTTTTGACTCGAATAATATTTCATAATCTTTTAAAGCACTAAAGGTTGCGAGGAAAGATCACAACACTTGAAATCTCTCCCCCCTTGGGGGCTTTCCCCTCCGGTCCCGCATTGAGTTTAGGAGGCCAGCGGATAGTGATTTTCGCCTCCACCGGATCAAAACTGCCGGTGGGAGCCACTTTGAGGTACTTCAATTCTAATTGAAATAGATTCAACCCACGTTGATTTTTCACTGTGCTCGTCGTCCAACAATCGTCGACCCAAAATTTGTTCAATGCTCCTGTCGTTGCCCCACCGTAGGGTAAAGGGGAAATTTTAAATATTTCAGATTTGAGGCTTGTTTGAGAACTATAACGAAGATCTTGAATCACCGCGGTTAATAAATGGGCCGCATACATTTCTTCAGATGAAATTTGCGTATTCTTTAATCCGATCGGAATTAATGAGACAAGAGGAACGATTACAGCGGTGAGAATCAACAACGATAATAAGACTTCAATAAGTGAAAAGCCTAAAGCGGCAGAATTTCTTTTAGGGATTGCGTTCATTTTTTTCATAACAGATTTTATGAGGTCATTTAAAAAATAAGGTTAATTAATAACCGGTTCCCATTCGATAGCAAGGATTGATCCCGTGTTCCGATCAATAGAAAACTGAACCCAATTTCTCACCTTGGTTGAAAATAGAGATCGATTCCCCTTACTTGAGGAATCCTCCCCAACCTCAATATCCATGAAATAGGTTTTGCTATCGACATCCGCAAATGAGCTTAGGGCTCGAATGGGACTCTCAGTATAAATTTTATTTCCGTTTTTAGGAACTCCATTGGAAGTGGACTTTTGGATGTAAGATTTGATCACTTCAGAAAGAGAATTTTTATATTGGAATCCAGAAAGAAAACTTGCCGTTGAAAAATCGGAAAAATCGGTCAATCCATTTGTTAAAAACCCTGGGATGTTGTACGATTCCTCCATCAAGGCTTGAGCAATCTCCGGTTTTATTTTCGATAGATCGACGAGCCCCGATACGACCGGATTTTCCTGAATCGTGAAGAGATCCATCAAGCGCAAATCGGCGGAAAAAATGGAAAAGAAATCGAGGGATTTATAGGGGATATCTCGAAAAACAAGCCCCAGCTCTCCCACGTTTCGAAAAGGTCTGTTTAAAATAATGGGCCGCGCATTGAGCGCTCCGATGAGCGTTGGAAAATCGATGTCAGGACAATAGGCATAATCAGCGGGTCGAACGATCCCGTCGCTATCCGCATATGAAAGCAGATAACCGTTCGTCGCACTCGATATGTTTTTTCCGATAAGCGCAAGAGGCTGGGCATCAATTGAGGATTGATTCCAAAAGGGGATCAACGGATAATTGCTAATAAAGGGAGAGGATTCCCCTGGAGACCGGTAATAGTTTCCTCCTGTAACATTTTGAGCGACATTTCCAATAAACGAGCCCATCTGCCACCAAGAATTTAAGGTAACATTATTTGCCCCCATATACCCATAATCCAAGGGGCGTTTAATGATTCCCGAGAAAGGTCGTATAGAATAACCAGGAGTTCCAGTGCCTGAGGGACTCCATGAAAATCTTGTTGTTCGTGGATCAATGAGCGAAATTGAGGCTCTTGCTTTCGATGACCCTATTTGGCCCACATCTCGATTATTCCATTTACCATAGTGAAAATTTGTGTCGAGATAGGTTCCCCAAAGCCAAAAATCTTCATTAATATCTTCAAAATTAAAATCATCTTTGACGTTTGGTCGCACGGGAGGCGCGAGTTCCTCATACCGACTACAAGGAATCCATTCCTGATTCACGAGGCATTCCAGTTGAAAACTAATGGGGGTTTGAGGGTCATTTGATTCATCTCCAAACCTAAAAAAGATGCAGCTGTAATCTCTTGGCTTAACAATATTGGCCCACATCGTCCATGCGGCAGAAGTGGGAGGATCTCCTGGGACGAGCGCAGGATATTTAACTGCTTGTGAGCCGACTTGAATGACGTTTTCTCCAGACACAGGTAACGGACCAAAAATCTCTCCACTTATCGCATTAATGAGGGATGGCTCTCGATATTTGGAAAGGTTTTCAGGACGAAAAGTTAATGGTGTTGTATTTGAAAATGAAGAGAGAGGTGTAGTAAAAAAATTAGAATTAGTAAGCGCCGCTGTTTGATATTGAACATCGGTCCAACCCTGAGTATTTCCATCTATAGAACCACAAAAATTCGACATCCCTACGGTCGCTTTAATGAGCGCCTTCCCCTCATAACCTTTGATACGAAAGGATTCAATTTTCGCCCCTTTATAGCCGATAAATGAACTCGATTTCAGTGGTGCTCGATGTGGATTCCAAAGTTCAAATTGGAGATATCCATTTACCACTGATGTGATAGGGCGATGCATCACACTGAGCAATTCATTCGGATAGGGTATATTTTCAACACCAAAATTGATGATTTCGCTATTTCCCGGTCGATAGCAGGATCCGGTCATCGCCGTTCCATTATAAGTACTCCTTGCCCAGTCTTTAAATTTTGTAAAAATTGCGGTTGGAATATCGTCTGCATCTGATTGATCAATGATGTTTGCTCCAATTTTCACCAAATGATTGTCAATGCTCTTGTCGATATCCATCTGAGTATAGCTCATATTGTACCCCGCATATTGTCCTAAACTCTCATTTTTAATCGCCATCTTGAGATATTCAAAAAAATCAGGTTCCCGGTTGAGAGTGGAAATTTCTGTCACGGTCTTGATGTGATCGACAGGCAAATCCGTATCGGGAGAAGTGTAGACAAAATAGCGATTCGTTGGATCCCATTTCAAACCAAAATGCTGCTTGATCGCATTTTGATATTGGGGGACAGGGGTTCCATTTGCATCTCTCTCTGAAAGCCAGCGGAGTCTTGCTAAAGGAAATTTTCTTAAAAAATTTCCATTTTCCACTGAGACGAAGTAGTCCGAGCTCTGGCCATACAAAGAGTAGGCATGGATGAGCTTGGATTTTAAAATCCGTGGTGTTTTTAATCTTACCCCATTAATTTGGGACGTCGGCTTCGTTGCTGAAAAATGGCGGAAAAGAGAAGTCCTCTGAAGATTCCGTTCTTTACAAAAATTTAGAAAGTCCTGTCGACTTAAAAACACTCGGGAGCGATCATTGGAGTCAAGAGATCCCGTTTCGCAGAGGCCCGGTTGATCCTGCGATCCCAAAAGCTCCTCCTGGATCTCCGACGTGGTGCGGACTCCAGATCTCCACTGGACGATCTGAGCCAGATCGCGGGCCAAGGTCGTTGACGATTTTTTGATCGAGGCAAAATAACTGTTGGACTTGCTCCCATCTAAAATTTCCGATTCAGCTCCCGCACTATTCGCGTCCAAGAGACCTCCGATATCTCGAACAATATATGCGAACATAAAGGATTTCTTTGAATCAATGGTTCTCGACCATTGCAAGTTCTCTACTTCCCCCTCCTCACTCATCTGCTCTTTCCTTGAAAAAGAAGCACTCAGAGGTCGGGTTTCACCCGCTCTTTCCCTGTCATCAAATAAAGAGTCTTCCTCGTCGCTGCGGATGAGAGATGTTTTCTGAATGAAGTCTTGATGAAGTGCATCAAATGACGATACGGAGTAACCATCACCTGCATACAACTGACTCACCTCTTTCTGAAGTGATGAAATCTTTTGATACACGACATTCTTGAGCTGAATTTCAGCGAGGATTCTTTTCGTATAAAAATCCGCTATCTTTGAATCGTTCGTCGACTTCAATAAAAAAGAGAGAATTAAGCCACTTAAAATAACAAGTACATTCAACGTCATCACCAATGCAAATGCTTTGTTTTTTGATGATTTAACTTTCATGAAAATTTAATTGTAAAGCTTCATTGTTAATAAGCCAGAATATAAATAAAAATGACTCTTTTATTTTTGCATCTATTTTAAAAGAAAACGTTTTCCCGAGTGGAAAGAATTTTGAATCCATTGTTTTATCACATGCTAGATCTTCTAAGATCTTTGATTTTTTCAGGACTGAGTGGAAATCGAATCGTGAAGTAAGCGCATAAGGCTAAAAAAGGGATCGGAAAGACCGAACAGGCCAAAAGCAAGATTTTAACCGTCTGCTCGCTTTGCATTGGTAAATCAGGTTTAAAATGAGAGAGGTCAATGATAATTCCCAAAATCAAGGAGAAAGCAGAAATCGCCGCTTTCCCCCCCCAATTGAACATCGCTGTAAAAAGCCCTTCCCGACGCTTTCCTGTCTGAATTTCATCAAAATCACAGACATCCCCCAGCATTGGAATTGATAAGACCCAGACACAGGAGACTGAAACGGTGACGATTGTCTGGAAAACGATCTGTAAATAGGGGTACTCTCGTGAAAATAAGAGGGGGGAGGAGAGAAAGGCGATCATTAACCCCAAAAAACCGCAAAGAAGGAGTCGCTGACGTCCGATTTTTTTTGCAAGAGGATTGACTAAGGGACAAAATAAAAGTCCGATGACGTTTGAAACGGTTTGACAGATCCCATTGAGTTTTGTGGCGGCCTCTTTGTCGGCCAAGGTCCCTCCTGGAAAGACAACCGAGAGATTCACGTAGTACACTAACGAGGTTGACACGCAAATCCCGATGATCGTAAAAGCGACGATTCCCGTCACCATTAAAAACGGTTTATTTTTAAGACAGCTTTTAAATCCCTCAACGACCCCCTCTTTATCTGTAGAGATCTGAACCACTTTTTCCTTACAAACAAACGCAGCTAAAAGTCCCATGACCAAAATGATGAGGGACAAGATGATTCCGACAATGCGCATCGACTCCCCGGGACTGCTCGAAAAGGTTCCGTTGGTCACTAAAACAGGGGCCCAGGACAAAATCGCAATAAAAGCGAAAGGAACCGCCGCCGCCCGAAATCCCATAAGGCTCGTCCGATCGGAATCATTGTTCGAAAGCTCCAACCCTAAAGCTAAGTAAGGAACATTAAAAAAAGCGTAAGCCGTAAAGTAGAGAATCGAGATTACTAAAAAATAGGCCAACAAACCTTCATGTCCCCATCCCCGAGGAGGCATCCATAGGAGCGATGCAAAGATCGAGGCGCAAATCACTCCCCCAATGATAAACGGGCGGCGGCGTCCCCACCTCGATTGCGAATGATCTGAGAAATTTCCAATAAGGGGATCGGTAAAAGCTTCCCATATCCTAGGGAGGGCGATCACAATCCCAAGCCATGTCGCCGGAACTCCATACTCGATATTATAAATCATCATCGCGAAGGCGCTGATCAAATTATTCATGATCACATCGGGGACATAGCCGAGGCCATAAAATAATTTAGTCCAAAGGGAGAGCGATTCCGTTGAGGCCTCAGTGAGTGACTCATTTGCATCTGTCGGACGATTCATGAAGATTCCTTGGCTCTGAACTTTATGCTAAATTCCGAAGTTGTTTTAACCATGCGATAAAAATCGCGGCAAGTACACAAAATATACAGAAAGAAAAGTTTATAGGGAACTCAGTCCATGAACAAAAAATCGCCTCTTCAACAGGGAACCTCCCGATCTCTCGGGAGGCTCCAGACGACAATCATCGAGTTACGAGAGTCGACACGCTAATTTTTTTTTAAAGAAAAAGAGTAACAAAACAGAAGAGAGCATCAAATACGTTTTCGGTTCAGGAACCGCAACAACTGAACCAAATCCATCGAGTTCTGCGAGACGAATAGAACTAGATCCTGTTTGAGTAAGTTCAATTCGAAAAAACTGTCCTGTGACCGGGGTAAAACTTTCAGAAGCAGTAATGCTAAACGTACCATAAGCCGTAGTATAATCACTCGCTAAGGCTTGTGAAAAAATCCTATCTGCTACAGTAAATGTGCCTGCAGTAGTTCTCGAATAAAGTGCAAAATTCGAGACTCCTCGATTGCCACCACCATCGCCTAAAGATAAGTTAATTTTATCTAGGCTCAAGAGTGATGTTGTATTAAATTCAACAGAGACAACGGTTCCCGCCGGCGTCCCGTCCGCAAAGAAAAAACGACCGCCCTCAGGACTCGTAACTGCACCACCAAAGATATTTGGTGAGAGCGATTCACCTCCTGTTGTAAATCGATCATTTGAGACGAAAGTAATATTCGCACTCTGAAAAAGATCCGTAGTAGATTCAGTTGCTGAGGTGACCGTAAGCGTCTGAGCTACTGCGCCAGAGACTAGTCCCATAATTCCGATCAAGAATAAGCTTTTTGTTTTATTGTAATTCATAATGAGATTCCTTTGTTTAATTTCGAGTATTATCTCATACTTTAAAAGTTTATCTTATCCTGTATTGCTTAAAAATTACTCCCTATTTCGTATCAGCTTACAGGCTTCTTTCATGCGAGTAGCGGCCTTACTCCGCTCTCAAGTTACGTTTCATTACCGCGATAAATTTTAATCGGTGTTCGTCGGATTTTTCCGGGAGTAATTCCAAAATGAGATTTAAATATTCTATAAAAATAGGCGACGTTTTTAAATTGGCAGTCCTGAATAATATAGAGGATAGGTCGCTGCGTCTCCCGAAGCAGTTTTTCTGCATATTCGAGACGTTTATGATTGAGATATTCGGTGGGCGTTTCTCCCAGATAACTTTTAAACATCCTCGAAAATCTTGAAGCGGTGTACCCTGAAAGTTTTTGAATTTCAACGACAGGCCTTAAAAAATAGTCCGGCTGTTCTAGTTTTTTTGTCAATAGCTCAAGCCATTTCGGAAGTTGATTTTGACGGCTCTCCTGACTGATCGGCCAAGCCGATGGGATAAAAGTCTTCTCTGGTTTTTCGGTAACAAGAAGCTGAAGTGACGTGCTCAAAATTCGGTAAAAATTAAGTGCGCTATTCGAACAAGTCACTCCTTCCAATAAAATGGAAAGTAACTTTAAAAAATTACCCAAAGAAAGGGTTACGGGAGTCAGTGACTTCGAGGATTCATGAAGAAAGGAGAGTGATTCAGGTGCAATTTCCATAAACCGCGCGTAGTAAGGAGCTGGAAATGAAAAATTAGTAATAATCGCCGACTGACCCTTACTAAATGTGAAACGATGGCGATCCTTGGGTCGAATGAGCCAACAGTCCCCCTTTTTCATCGGCACGGTTTTTCCATTGATCTGATGCTGAATAGCGCCTGATTCAATGACAAAAAATTCATAAAAGTCGTGTTCATGTAGAAATATTCCTTTGGGATAACCAACTTGCAAACGATGAACCTGAAAATGTTGATTACAAACTTTCGCCCAGAGGAGTTTTTTCATATATTAAAATTTTATTGATGGAAACCCATTCTTAGCGATCGAAAAGCGTATTAACGATCTGGGATGGTAGCTTCGGTTTTTGAGCAGAAGCATGAAGCGGGGTGTAAAAAAATAAGCTAAACCCTAGGAAACTTAGGACGCTCTTCATTGCCGAATCATACAAGCGATTGAATTATTGTCAAAGGAAAGCCTTTTTCCCAAATTGGGGTGTCGATATTCAATCATTCTATTTCGGCTGCTGATTTACTCAAAATATTTTTTTATGGAAGGATCTAGGGGATACTCCAAAGCTGAAAGAAATGAGATCAAGAGTATTTGAAAAACTCCGAATCGTTTCCATTTATAAAATATCATTTTCGTCCTTTACTTTCTTTCTTTCTTTCTCCGTCACGACCCGAATCGCGCCGACACAGAAACGCTCATCTGCTGAGTTCACCCTCAAGACGGCCTTCAGATAAAAACGGCTTTTTCCTTGAACGTGAGGTGTTAGATCCAGAAACTGCCAAGGTAACCTCATGACCTTGCTATCAATGCTCTGGGGATAGGAATTTTGCCACGTATTGTCAAAAACGCCAGCCCGTGTCCAACGCTTCTGATCATCGCTCACCCAAAACTCGACAGAGCTCGAATCTTCATAGGCTCTTGCGGTGAACTCGACGACCGTTGTTTTTAAAGGCTGATCAGATAAGACAGGATAGCAAATGAATCCGGGCGTAAAATACTCCGTGGGTCTCAAAAGATTCATCACAATTTTATGAAGATAGTTTGGCTCAGGCTTGTGCGGCTTCACGATCACTCCTTCGAAGGTCACCGCGGATTGTTTCCAGTCCTCCTGTGGACTCATCTCGACATAATTTTTCTCCAAAAGAACTTTCCACGGTTGGTGAATCCGGGTGATGCGTGGTTTTCCTCCCTTTTCCGCATAAGGGGAGTAATCGATCTCAATCTCCTGACCCGGCTTGAAGGCTTCAGTGAACATTTTGGATTCATAGTTTCGGTAGGACCCGTGCATCGCCACCGTGTCCATCACCGCATTGACATCAAACTCAAATTTCTTTCCGTTTTCGAGTTCGATGGCTCCATTGCTGTAGGGGGGCATGACGGAAACAGGATCAACGACTTTTATTTTTCCCTTGGTGTAACCGTAGAGGGCATCGATCGAGATCACCTCACTCTGATCATTCAAGCGAAGGGTGACCTGATCGTACTTTTGAGGCCACTCGGAGGACTCTCCTGGTTTTTCTTCTCCTTCTGCCCGACGTGTTACTTTGACAGATGGAGAGAGGAGAAGAGTCATATTTTCCTCAAAGTTCATCCACTCCAGGTTCTGGGTATCGACTCGAATTTTCTTACGATCCCCCTCTAAAAATCGCGCGGTGAATTGAGTCGGGAGCACCGACTTCACAGGCTTTGTTTTTTCTACATAAAATGGAATAGTCGCTTTTCCTTCCTCGATATGGATTTCGCTTACATTCAAATGCTTGGAAAAGAGCGCTTGGATTCTCTCCTTCAGTCTCTGAGCTCCTTGAGATTTTGGCTCGATTTGGAGGGCGTATCGATTTTTTCCTGTCTCTCGCACAGTCGCCGTTTTCACAACCTCGCCCACTTCCACGATCAACTCTCCCTTTTGAAACTCCTTCTCCGGCGTCAATTCCACTTCGACTCCCTTTTCATCCGATTTTAGAATAGTCGCCAGAATCACCTCATTCGAATCGGCGAGCCTCACCTCGACGGGATATTTTCCGAGCTTGCCATGACCTCGAACCGCATAGCGGGCGGGAAGCACCAGCGAGAGTTCGGCATTTAAAAGATTTTGAACCGAGCGATAGCGAGCTTGGGCCTCAAGTTCCCGAGCCTTGCTCAAAACCACGCGATCGCCCCCTTGCTCCTCATAGGTCTGAAGCAATCTCGTCGCGACAGCACGATCCTGAACCCAAAGCTCCAAGGTTCGGTTTTCCTTCATTGTCCAAGGGTACCCCATAAGATGTCCGGTTTTCTTTTCCCATTCCCCTCCGACCCGACAACTCAATAAAAAGGTCGCATCCGTCGCTCCTTTGGCACGGAGAACTAATTTTAAGAAGCATTGCTTCTTTCCGATCATCAACTTTCCGAGACTGAATTTCTTCGAACTGGTCATGCGAGGAGTCCAATGATCGGGACAGGGCAACTCTTTTTCCGTCAATTGTGAAACTTTTTTCATCGTTTTCACGGTATCCCCCACCCAGACTTCGATTTGATTTGCTTTTCCAGGTGAGATCCGTCCGTCGAGCTCCATCACCAGTTCCGAAGTAAAAGTATCTCCCCCGTTTTTGATTTCATAAATGACCTCTCCCGGATGAGAAAGATCGGTGACACACAAGAGAGAACAAGCCGGAGTATCGGCATTCTCCTTAACCTGAGATTGAATTTGAATGTTATGATCCTTATCTTGATTTTTTCGCGCACTAAAGGGCTTTTGCTTCTGGGCATAGCTGGTGCTTCGAGGTATGTTTAACGTGTTGCAAATCTCGGCGCGTGAATATTCAGATGCCATTT
>CAMCSM010000061.1 GCA_945877805.1 Methylacidiphilum caldifontis
TCTCAACCTACGCTTCATCCTCTCCGTTCAGTCTTCCTAGATTCGGACTTGCCTATCCAGCGTTCCATCCTCGGAGGATGCAAGGTCTAATACAACGTGAGGTTTCCCTCTTCGTTGGCGAGGACTACTTCGAGAACTCAAAGGATTTCAACCGATGGCTCTCGACCTCACCCCGCAAGCGACCGCTTGCTTTGCTTGGCGCACTTAGGTTAATTTTTGAGTTCTTTGCGTTCTCTGTGGCTAAATTCGTTGCTTTTAGATTTTAATGAATTCTCTCTTAATGACTCTAACTCTTTTCCCTCAACGACAACCCGCATTCCTTCTTTCACTTGGTTCAACTTAAACCACCCTTGATTCATCTCTAATGCGTAATAGACCTTTTCACTTTGGCTCCAAACGGCCCTCTCTTCAAAAGGGTTCATCTCTAAAATCTCTAAGATGACTCCCTTGCGATCAAGGTAGGCGACCGAAAGGGGAATGGAGACGTTCTTCATCCAAAAAGAGGCTCGCTCCTCACGGGGAAGACAAAAAATCATTCCCGAATTATCAAGAAGACGCTCCCGAAACATTAATCCTTGGGCCAACTCCCGAGGAGCAATCGCCACTTCCGCTAATATTTGAATCGCTCCGACACGAGCATTGACCTTTTTCAACGGAGGGTTCGCAGAAAGAGCTTGAGCAAATAAATGCCCCAATAAAAAAAAGATTAAGAAGCCGAACGTATAAATATTCTTCATCACATGAAACCAGCGTTGAGAATTAAATAACGGGATTTATGAGATCAATCCGTAATTGAGCCCCTCGATCGATCCAGAAGACTATTCCCCTATCTGCTCAACCGTCGATAGAATCAAAGGATTTAATTTTCGAATTCGATTCGACAACGTGCCGACTAATCCAATAAGCATCGTATTTGCAACGACAGGGTTATCCTCGAGAAACCGATCAAGCGATTCCTGATTGATGCGCCAAAGCTGCGTAAATTCATTGGGAGTCACCGTTCCACTTGCAGGAACATTCAGACGATCAAAAACGCTCATCTCTCCGATCGATTCACCGGCAGGAATTTCACCGACCACATGAACCCCCTTCTCCGTCGTACGAGTCACGGTAAGAGTTCCTCGAACAACAAAATAAAGAAAACTTTGAATCTCTCCTTCGTTAATAATCGGCTGACCGGGACGACCGGGAAAGAACTCTCCATAGGAAGCTAAAACGTTACGGTCATCCTCTTTGAGCTTGGCAAGCCAGCTCCTCGCGGGAAGTTGCAATGAAGAATTGTCGCTCATAAACGAAAGTATATCAATCAATCCGAATCTGAAAAGCCCGAAGTTCGATCCAAATTCGGGGAAGAGTCGTTTATTCCCTTGGTTTGAATTCCGATTCTGATCGGAATTTGCCCTGTTTTGAGACTCCCTATTAGCGAGGATGAGTGAAGATAAGCGGTTTCAAATTCTTGGCGAATTCCTGCCCCGTACTCTTTGTCGGGGTTGTATTTACCTTGGCGGTTAACCCTCTCTTACTCCGCGCGAGGCACTCCTCTGTATTTTAGATGATTTTCCTTCGTGTTTTTGTGGCTTGGGGTGAGAATGCCTTTAAATCAGTTCCCCAACTACTACCGACCTCTCAAAAAAACGGGTGGAATTATCCGCAACTCCTGCCATCTTCCCTCTCATGATCTCCTCTTCAACTTCCAAGCCAGCTCTCTTGATTGTCGGGCATGGCTCGACGGTCAATGCCGACTCCAGCACCCCCACCTATGATCATGCCTGGACTCTCCGAAAATCAAACCACTTCTCCGAAGTTCACGAATGTTTCTGGAAGGAGGAGCCTAATTTTCACCAATGCTTAGGGCAAATCGAAGCGGAAACGATTTATATTGTCCCTAATTTCATCAGCAGCGGCTACTTTACCGAACAGGTCATCCCTCGAGAGCTTGAGCTCGAGGGCCCAATCACTGAACGCAACGATCAAACCTTTTACTATTGCGAACCGGTTGGACTTCATGAATCGATGACGGAGGTCCTTCTCCATCGTGCCCAAGAGGTGGTGGCCTCCTCTGGAAAAACCGTTCGAGACCCTCAAAATACCTGTCTCTTTATTTTCGGACATGGAACGAATCTTAACGAAAATTCGACAAAAATTATTGAACATCAAGTCGAGAGGATTCGATCCCGCAACCTCTATGGCGAATGTCAATTTGCCTATATGGAGGAGCCTCCTCTCGTCAAAGATTGGAAAACTCTCACCCATAAACCGGAGGTCGTTGCCGTCCCTTTTTTTATCGCGGATGGACTTCACTCTTTTATCGATATTCCGGTTCTTCTCGGCCTCACGGAAGAGGGCCAGCCGCTGCAAACCAAAAATCCTCATCACATCGAGGGGAGAGACCTCTGGTATGCGAATGCCATTGGAACTGAACCGTTGATTGCAGATCTCATTCTTGCTCAAATAAAAAAATTCAATGAAACCCACCGCATTTCTTAACGATTGGCTCCTCAGAACCCCCCCTCCTTGGAAAATTGGTCAGATTCTGATTCAACCTGGATTTACCCTTTGTCATCAAGGGGATCAAAACTCCTCCGAGACTCTTCGTCCGATCCCTCTGGAAAAGATCACGGATCTGATCAAAACCACCGCAAACGGAAACTTTCGACCGCTCCGCTCCTCCCCTGATCTCCCCTCCGGCTGGATTCTCACTCCCCTCTCCTTGGAGGAACTTCTCCTCGCCCTTCGCCTCTTTTATCCAAGCGCCATTGCCCATTGGAGTGCTTGGTCTCAGCAGACCCTTCGCATCACTCCCTACCAAGAGACAGCGGAGCGACAAACCGGAATGTATCACTGCACCCGACTTCTGACATCGGAACAGCGAACCGCTTTAACGCAATCGGTCTGCGCTCAGGAATGTATGAAAAAAAGACTTTGGGAGCCAGCGGATCCCTTCACTTCCAGCCCCCAAGAAATCCCGCTTCTTTGTGCAGAACCGTGCAACTACTTTATCCCAAAAGCACGTGAAGTCGTCAAATCGATGATCCCTCCCAAGAAGACAATGGGCGGATGTTGATTTTACTCCCAATAATCCACAAGAGCGGCGAGTTGTCGTCTCCTCTCAAGTTCCTTAAGCTGAGAGCTAATTTGAATTCGGCTTGATCCCAATTTTCTTCATCGCATTTTTAAGCGCCTCACCAAAACGATCCAACTGCTCTTTCGTATGCAGTGCAGAGATCGCCGTACGGATTAAATCTTTCCCCACAGGAACCCCGGGGGAGACCGACATCACCGTGAAAAAGCCCTGATCCCAAAGTGACTTCCAGACATAATAAGCCCGCTCCAACTCTCCAAAGACAATCGGAACTGCAGGAGTCGGACTATTCCAGTAATCCAAACCAAGATCATCCAAAATCTTTTTGTAGTAACGGGTATTTTCCCAAAGTCGCTCCTGATGCTGAGGCTCTGTTTGCATCACTTTTAGCGCTGCCAAAGAGGCCGCCGCTTGCGATGGGGCGACCGCAGCACTGAAAATAATCTGCCGGCAATTACTCCGCATATATTCAATAAGAGCTTTAGATCCCGCCATAAAACCCCCCGTGCTCGCCAAGGATTTCGATAAGCTTCCGACAATTAAATCGACATCCTTCGTCGCATTAAAGTGATCCACGATCCCTCTCCCTTGATTTCCCAGCACCCCAAAACCATGGGCATCATCAACGATTGTAAAAGCGCTATACTCCTTCGCCAACTCTACAATACGCGGAACCGAGGCCATATGCCCCTCCATCGAATAAATCCCATCGACCGCAATAATCTTCGGCTGCTTCATCTCCAGTTTTGCCAAAAGCTCGGCCAGCGAATCCATATCATCATGAGAAAAACGCTCAATATCGGCCCCACTAATAATCGCTCCATCCCAAAGCGAAGAGTGAATACTCTTATCGACAATCAACGCATCTCCGCGCTGAGCAATCCCCGCCAAACTTCCCTGACATCCAAGATACCCCGCCACAATCACATGGCAGGCCTCTTTGCCTAAAAACGCAGCAAGTTCCTCCTCGAGCTGACAATGGATCGAACGCGTTCCATTCGCCAAACGCGATCCACAAGAGCTCGTCCCCCATTTCAAAATCGCCTCTCGTGCCGCCTCTTGAACTTTCGGATGCTGACTTAATCCTAGATATTCATTACTACTCATCATCACCATCTGCTTCCCCTCTACAGTGACATGAATCCCATCCACAGCAGAGACAGAATGATAATACGGATCGTATTTCAATCGCAATTTCGTTGTGACATCCCCTTCGATTCGAAGCCGAACAGCACTTTTTTGATTCTTTAAAAATGAGAGCATGATTTTATCTTTTTTTGTAAGTCGTTGAAAGTGGAGATATTGCGAATGAATGCCAAGAAAATTTTGATTGTCCTTCGCATTTTTATCGTTTTAAATAAAAAAATGTCCTATCGATTACCCTCCCCAGTCACATTTCTGATCGTGGGGATTATAACCGGCTCTCAACTCCTTCTCTCAGAAGTTGTTGGACCTCCTAAGCCAAGACCTGCTACCCCTGCAAAAAAAGCCCCTGCCCCCGTCACTCAAGAAGTGGATCCCCTTCCAACAGAAACTCCACTCCCCCCTCCCCCCCGTATCGCTTCCCCTGCTCCGATCCCTCCCACTCCTCCCCAGCTTATGGACGCGGACGGAAAAACCCCACTCTACGATATCGAGAAAGCCCTCAATTTAGCCCTGCAAAATAATTTTAGAATTAAAGCCGCCCAAGCAGAGATCGAAGGAAAAATCGGACAACTCATCGTCGCCAAAGCCTCCTTATACCCCGTCATCGACGCCCGGGCTCGAATCACAGGAAGTAATCAAGATCCGTTCGGAACCACCAGCACAAAATCCGACAATGACTACGTCGGTGACTGGGGGACGAGCATCCGTATTTCCCAAAACATCTTCTCCGGCTTTGCAAACCGCAATCGAATCGCCGCCGCCAAACTGGAACATGAAGCGGAATACTTTCAATACCAAGCCACGGTGAACGCCGTTCTCTTTGATTTAAAAAATCAATTTTATACGATTCTCCTCCGCGAAATCGAAATCGAAACAAAAAAGGAAACCGTCAAACAACTTGAAACTGAACTCGAACGACAAAAAAATCTTTTCGAGGCCGGACGTTCCACCAAATTCAGCATCCTTCGAATTAAAGTCAATATCGCCAACGAAAAATCCGATCTTCTCAATCTCAATCAAGAACTCCTCATCGCCCACGCACGGCTCTCCGACATTCTCGGACTCTCTTGGGGCATCGCACCCAATCATGAGCCTAGCTTTAAAATTAAAGGAGAACTTTCCATCCCTCCCTTTAGCCTTGATCTCCCCTCCATCCTTCAAATGGCAAAAACACGCCGCCCAGAACTTCAATACTTTGATAAAACAGCGAAAGCCTCCGATTACAAAGCCAAGGCAGAACGTGCCTCAAATATTCCCCGCATCGATCTCTACGCACAAGGGGACGAAAGAAATAACACGGATAAACCCTCGTTTTTTGATCATCGCGCCGAACTTTCTGCAGGAGTCGTAGGGACTTGGAATTTATTCGATGGCTTCCTCGGAAAGGGACGCGCCCTCCAACAAGAAGCGAATCGCGACGCAAATTTAGCCCGTAAAATAGATGAAACCCTTCGCATTGAAAGCGAAGTGCGTACCGCCTTCGGACAGCTCCAAGAGGCTCGGCGCGTCATTGAAACTCAAAAAGAAAATGTCGAACGAGCACAAGAGTCGGTCAAACTTTCAAAACTCAATGTCGAAACCGGTTACGGAACCATCTTAGACGTTCTTCAAGCCACCACCGATCTGAGTCGATATAAAAACGTCGAATCCGCGGCACGCTATCGCTACATCATCGCCATTGCTCAAATCGAACAATCGATTTCAATGCGTTTTAGCAACGCCCTCTCCGGGAATGAAACTAAACCGTAAAAGCCTCATGCCCTTCCTGCTATTCGTGCCACTTGAGAGATTCGCTTCTTTTTTAAAAAGAAACAGCCTCGCTCTTACCCTCACCTTCTCATTCCTGCTCTCCTTCTCACAAGCACTCCCTCCCACTCCACAGACCCCCCTCACCCTCGAATCCTTTTTGCAAGTTGCAGTCAACCAAAGCCAAGCAGTAAAAATTGCGCTCGCCGCAAATAAATTGGCAGAGGGAGAGGAATGGATCTTTTGGAGTACCATCCTCCCAAAACTTTCCGGAGGCATTACGACTCCGCCGGCCTATATGCAAGTCGTCGTGAATCAAAAGGTCTACGACTACGGAACCCCTGCCCGCTACCGTGCCTCTCAATACGATCAAGCGGCCGCAAAAGCAAACTACGAACTCGCCGTTAATGAATCCATTTATGACGTACGCGAAACTTACGCAAAAGCGCTCTTCCTCCAAAAAGCCACCCTCCTCTCTGATGCCTATGCGAAGGAACTCGAAACCTCACTCAAAACCGTCGATCTTCAATTTGAGGCCGGAAAACTGACGAAAAATGAGGTCCAACGACTCTACGTAAGAGCCAGTCTTGCTCGCAAATACGCAGAAGATCAACGAATCGAAGAGGCTCGCCTCAAAGATCTCCTCTTCAGAGTCAGCGGAATGCCGCTCCAGCAAAATGCAATTCTTGCGGATACCGAATCCTTTAAACTCCCCGAAGTCATGGATCCAACGAAACTCATCGAAATCGCCTTCCAACAACGGCGCGATCTTTATACCCTCGAAAACCTCAAACTCAGCAAAAACGAAAACATTCAAATCCTAAAAAGCTTCGAACTCCCTAAACTAGACCTCGCCGCAATCTCCGATATGGAAACAGGGGATCTCGGAGTCCGTACCGGCTACAAAACAACCTATGTCAATAAATTCAAAAGAACCGATGATTTCAAAGAGGATTTTTCAGCAAAACTGAGAGTCAATGCCATCCTTTCCTGGCGAATTTATGAAGGAGGACGAATTCGAGGAGAGATCCAGACCGCCAAATCGGAAATCGTTCAACAAGAGGTACTCCTTCAACGGATCAGAACCAATATCCCCTCTCAAGTGAAAGCTGCCCTAGAGCTTGTCACTCTCGCCAACGACCAATGGAAAGAGACCTCCTCATTTGACTCCGATGCAACCCTAGAGGCCTCAAAAGCCGATTTCGAAGCTGGAAAGGCCAAACAACTCGATCTCTTAGATACCCAGGCCACTGTCTTAGATCAACGAATTCGAAAAGCCGGAGCCGAGTCAAACTTAACCCTCAGCAAAGCCTCCCTCGATCGTGCCACTGGACTAGGAATTCGATTTCTCAACGATTCTTCAACTTTTAAAAAATAGTCGTGGAAATTTGACCGTTTAGGTCTTATCTTATAATCGTATGCAAATCCATATTAGTCCTCGTGATATCAAACTTACTTCTGCCATTCACTCTTATGTGGCCGATAAAATTAACCACCTCGAAAACTATTCGTTAGATTTGATCGGTGCCCACGTTGCCATCTGGCACGACAACGCCAAAGGCAATAAGCATTCCTTTGTCGTCAAAGTCCATTTAGCGGTTCCTGGCCCCGACATCCACGCCGAAGATCGCGGACACGATCTCTATCAAGCCATCGATATTGTCTCTGCAAAATTAGAGACCCAGCTGCGCCACCGAAAATCAAAGCTTGTAAAAAAGAGCCGTGAGACCGCTCGAAAGGCAAAAGCAAAACGTGTCTTGGCCCTCTAAACAACCTTTAATCCTTGCCAGTAGCTCCCCTCGACGACGGGAGCTACTGGCTCAATTTAATATCCCCTTCGAAGTCCTCTCCTCGAATGCTCCAGAAAAAAGCGAATCCCAATCGCACGGATTAACCCCCTCCGAATTTTGCTGGTGGAACTCCGCTAAAAAGGGATTCCTCGTTCAAAAACTCCATCCTCAACGCTACATCCTTTCAGCCGATACCGTTGTCTCCATCGACACCTCTCTACTCGGAAAGCCGAAAGATAACAGTGAGGCAGCCCATTTCCTCGAAAGACTAAGCGGTCGCTCCCACGAAGTTTGGACCGCCGTCCAACTCTATATTCCCTCCAAAGGATGGAAAGGATTCGTCGAAAAAACAGTCGTTACTTTCCAAGATCTCTCTCCACAACGGATCCAAGAATACCTTCAGAAAGTTCACGTCCTCGATAAAGCAGGAGGCTACGCCCTCCAGGATCATCCCCATTTAATTATTCAGTCCATTCAAGGATCGCACTCCAATGTTGTGGGACTCCCCATCGAACGCCTGAAACGATTTCTTAATGAAACGTTACGATAAACTCATTGATCCTAAAAACGGCAGTTGAACTGCCGTTTTTAGGTTGATTCCAAATAAAATTTGAACGAAACCGTCACATCAACTGTCTAACCCTACATACCCTCCTTGCGGGTCTCTGTTTTTTCCTCCTTGAAACGGGTTCGTTTCATACTCCTTAAAACAGGGACCCGTTTTTTTATTTATTCTCGTATTTTCAGCGCTTCAATTCGCTCTCAAGGTGATATTAAACCCAAATTTTGCCACATCTCCGTCCCGCATATACGCATAGGCGTCAACTTAAGGAATCAATTCAAAGGCATTTTTCTCACGCGAAGGCGCAACGAACGCAACGTCATGACCCTCCCCGTTGTTCCGACCGTCGCTCTATCGAGCCTCCTCCCTTATTTTTAAGAAATCGATCAATAGTAAACTCCCGATCGCTTCCTTAAAAATAGGGAGCGGGGGATTTATCCCCCTTGGGGTCTGAACTCCTCCCCATTTTTCTGATTTAAAGTCAGGAAATCAAATTCATGAAAAAAGTCCGGGGATCTCATTCTGAGGAGAGGTTTTAACAGATTTTGATGATCTCAATTCCTAGGATTTTAGACAGCTTCTCTATCTTTGAGGCTAGGTGCCCCACTCCAATCGCACAATGATGCGCTGGACCGGCTGAGGACCATTCGTTCATAAACCGTTTTGCTCCAATCGGAAAGCGATAGCGGCTGTTCGTATTTCCAATTTGAAGCACTGTCCCTGCAACCGATTCCCCTTCAGCCACGAGAAAGGCTAATTTTCCATCTCCCTTTTGAATCACAGAAAGAAGCGTCGCCTCTCCTTGTCGAACGGTCATTTGAATCGAAAGTCCCTTTCCCGGTTTTCCATGATAGACAGACAACGGAACGAGCCCGACCCGTCCCTCGGCGATGCTAAAATGAGCCGGCCCGTCGTGACCCCAAAAAACAACGTCATCAACAAAGTCGGTCAAATAGAACTCTGAAAATGACCCCCCTGCCCCAAAGAGATCGATAATTTTCATCGCTTGAACATTTTTGACCTCACACTCTCCTGCCACAGGAATTCCGGATCCTGTGAGCAAGGTATTTCCGGCAATCACCGAGGTCGCAAGATCTCGATGAGGGGTCCCTTCCTCTCCTTCGTAATAATAGGCAAGAGATCCTAATTGATGTTTTTTAATCAGGGCATCAAGAGCACAGGAGGTTTTCGCCGCGCGAAGAAGCTCCTCCTTTTCACACTCTGCGGAGACCTCAAATGTTTGATGAAACTGAGCGATCTTATGATCGATTTCTGAGGGGGTGAGCTGATTCCGTAATGCGAGTAGTTCATCCATTTCGAGGATTTCGAAATGATTGCCAAAAACTCCGGACTGTTGTGTCAAATCACTATAGACATCGAGCATCCCGCAATAATAGTGCCCCAAAATACCGACTCGATTTTGACGCATCCGAGAGGCCACTTGAGCGGCGGCGATCCAATCGTTCATCTCTCCCCATGCCTCACGGTCGTCAAGATAGCCGGATACGAGATGAAACGGAATTCCGACCCGATTAAAGACAGAGGCGATTTCAGGAGCTGAACAGCTCTGACAATGCTCTAACCAAACCCCCGTCATAAGACCACGATCCCCGAGACGATTAAAGGCCTCATAATCAAGCTGAGCGACCGGCTGAAGGTTCAAGATAATGATCGGAATATTTAATTTTTGAACCACCGGAAGCACTGTCGAGGAAAGGGCATAGGTCGAGATATAAAGAAAAACCAGATCGAGATTCGATTCATTGATGATTCTTGCGGTCTCTTTCGCCATCTGCGGATTATCAACCAATCCGAGATTGATCACCTCAACAGACTCTTTCGCTAAGCCTCGAGCGATCTTTTCTTGATAACCGATCAGACGATCTTTGAGTCCCGTAAATTGGGGCCAATAAGTTTCGAGACCGACACCGAAAAGTCCAACACGAAGCATGGAGTGAGTTGAATTCATCCCCAGAGTCTAACCGAAAATCAGGTCATTGAAAATAGACAGAGTGATTTCTTTCATGTATAATGTGACACAATAAATGGAAATCTTCAAAACATTGAATACCTGTCTCACACCAAGACACGAAATCACAAAGGTAAAGGAATGAAAAAACAAAGTGAAATTATTTAATAATACAGAGGTGTGCCTTTAAAGATGAATTTTGAGATTTGAATCGAACTTTGTGTTTTAGTGTCTTGGTGTGAGACTCCTTACCACTCCTCTCCCCCCATCAGCCGATTAGCCTCTTTTTCTCCGCGTCTCAGCGCGAGGCACTCCTCTGCATTTTATATGATTTTCTTACTTTTTTTCCTTTTTCCCGTTTTTCTTCGCAAATCGATAGGCTTTGGGGGCACCGCTTCCTGCGGTCCTCGGCTCCCCTTTCAATTCCCGAATCTGATCCCTTAAAATTGCTGCCCGCTCAAAATCGAGCTCCCGAGAGGCCCCCCTCATTTCTTCATCTAACTGCAAAATCATCTCCTCTTTCGATCCCTCAGAAATTGTTCGCCCAGAATTTTCCTCCGATTTTGCAATCGGCTGCTTCAACGATTCCTGAACCGAGCGCTTCACACTCCGAGGGGTAATTCCGTTCGCGACATTATAAGCGATCTGCTTCTCCCGCCGTTGCTTCGTCACTTCGAGAAGTCGTTTGATCGATTTTGTCATCGTATCGGCATACAGAATCACCTGTCCATGAAGATGTCGAGCGGCCCGTCCGGCGGTTTGAATTAAGGAGGTCTCGGATCGTAAGAAACCCTCTTTATCGGCATCTAAAATTGCGACTAAGGAAACCTCCGGTAAATCGAGTCCCTCGCGCAATAAATTAATTCCAATCAGCACATCAAACTCCCCTGCCCGTAGCGATCGAAGAATCTCAACGCGCTCGATCGTATCGACCTCAGAATGAAGATATTGAACCTTAATCTTTAAATCCCGCAGATAATCGGTCAGATCCTCAGAGGTTCTCTTCGTGAGCGTAATCACTAAAACACGCTCTTGCCTTTCGACACGAATCCGAATCTGTTCGATCAAATCATCAATCTGCGTCTTGAGCGGTTTAATCATGATCTCCGGATCAATCAATCCCGTCGGGCGAATGATCTGCTCCACCACTTGCCCGCCCGTTTTTGCAACCTCAAACGGGCTCGGCGTCGCCGAGACATAGATCCGCTTAGATCCGATCGATTCATACTCAGAAAACTGCAAAGGCCGATTATCCAATGCCGAGGGAAGACGAAAGCCATGATCGACCAAAACCATCTTGCGAGATCGATCTCCAGAATACATCCCCCCGATTTGAGGAATCGATACGTGCGATTCATCAATGACCATCAGAAAATCTTTCGGAAAAAAGTCGATCAACGTATACGGCCTCGACCCCGGAGGGCGACCGGTAATGTGGCGAGAATAGTTTTCGATTCCCTTACAGAATCCAATCTCCTCCATCATCTCTAAATCATACTCCGTGCGTTGACGAAGCCGCTGCGCCTCGACTAGCTTATTCTCTCGCTCTAACTCCGCAATCCGCTGGTCGAGTTCCTCGCGGATGGTCTTCATGGCAATCCGCAATTTATCATTCGTCGTTACAAAATGACGTGCAGGAAAAATCACATACTGTTGAAGAACTTCGATCGCCTGTCCGGTCAAGGAATCAAATTTGGTGATTTTTTCTATCTCATCACCGAAAAATTCGACACGAATTCCCTCCTCGGCGTAGGCGGGCCAAAGCTCGACGATATCTCCACGCACCCGAAATTTCGAACGGGTAAAAGCGATATCGTTACGCTCGTACATCATCTCGACAAGACGGGAAAGAAGATCTTCTCGCTCCATCCTCTTTCCCCGTTCAATCGGGCAGATCATCTGATGATAATCCTCCGGAGATCCCAAGCCATAAATACAGCTGACACTGGCAACGACGATGACATCATTGCGCGTTAATAGAGAACTGGTTGCCGAAAGGCGTAGCCGCTCAATCTCGTCGTTGATACTGGAATCCTTTTCAATATAAGTATCGGTCCGAGGGATATACGCTTCCGGCTGATAATAGTCGAAATAGGAGACGAAATACTCCACGGCATTATTCGGAAAAAACTGCTTAAACTCACTAAAAAGCTGTGCGGCAAGTGTTTTATTATGGGAGACAATTAAGGTCGGTCGATTCCAATTCTGAATCACATTCGCAATCGTGAAGGTCTTCCCCGACCCCGTCACCCCGAGAAGAACCTGATGCTCTTTCGATTCCGCCAATCCCTTGGAGAGAGCCGCGATCGCCGTCGGCTGATCTCCCTGTGGGGTATAATCGGATTGAAGTTTGAAATTCATATCAAGAGCACTGATTCAAACATCATGCCCCTTAGAGGTAAAGGGATAACGAAAAGAATAGAGGGGTTAAAGCTTCCCTGCCGCTTGAGTCGCCCATTCGCTGCCAGGATACTTTTCGACACATTTCTTGAGCGCAGCCTTCCCCTCTTCCACTTTTCCGTTTTTAAGATAGATCGATCCTAAGCGAAATAAGGCCTCTGAAGCCTCCTGTTTTTCTGCGCCGTAAAGACTCGCCACCCGATCAAACTCGAGAGAGGCTGAGGGCTGATCTTTTTTCGCAGGATCAGGCATGAGCAACCCCGATAGCTCAAAAATCCGTCCCCGACCTAACATCGCACGGGCCTTTAAGTTACCCGTTGACTTTGGATTCATGATCACCTCTTTATATGACTTTAAAGCGAGATCCGTTTTTCCTCCTAGCTCGGCTGCATAGCCAATGCCAAGATCGGCCTCAACAATCTTACTCGACCAATTTGCTTTGACTTTGAGCTCCTGAAAATATTTCCCTCCCTCTTCCACTTTATTCTGAAAAGTCAACGAGACCCCCATTCCATAAAGGGAGTTCGCTACCGCATATTGATCTGCAGGATATTTCTCTGAAAGCTGCTTGAAAACCTGAAATGATTTTTCATACGATTTTGCCGCCATTAATGATAGTGCATATCGATTTAGATCTTCTGCAGAAAAAATGACTTTGGGAAACTTGCTTTGAATCTCCTCAAAAGCTTGAAGTGCTAAAGCTGGATTTCCTTTCTCAAACGGAACTCCTGCTCCTGCTAAAAGAACTCTCCCTTGTAACGACTCATTCGAACTCACTTGTCCGGCTAAATCTTTAAAATAAGCTTGGGCCTCTTCTACCTTAATGAGGCCTGCCTCGGCCTTCGTAATCGTGAGTTTCAATATCTCCTGAAGCGCAAATCCGACCTCTTTGGATTGAGAAAAGTTTTTGATCACACGAAGTTGAGCCTCTTCGCTTTTCTTCATGTACTGATTCCATCTTCCCTTTTCCTCCTCATTGAGGGCCGTGTAAGCTCCGATTCCTAATCCCGCTTTATAGTACATCGCTCCAAGACTAAATTCAGCCCAAGCCGAGGAGACGGGATCTTTTTTAGTAATAATCGCCTGGTAATTTTTCTCAGCGAGATCAAATTGGCGCTGTTGCTCATAGTGTTTAGCCAGTCGACCCGCCGCATCATTTGACTTAGGTTGATCGGCATACTCTTTAATGATCCGCTCCAAGGTCGTGATCATCTCAGGGGATTTTTTTTCTTTCTGATACTGATTGGCAATCCCCAAAAGAGCGGCAATCGCAAGTTCCGGCTTCGAGGAATACTCTTTCGCCACTTGCTCATATAAAGCGATTGCCCCTGGGATATCCCCTTTTTTAAGTGTCGTTTCCGCGATCGATACAAGTGCTGCACCGACAAGCTCGCCAGAAGGATATTTCTCGCGATAGGTTTTCCAACCGGCAATCGCTTCATCGTACCGGTTTAAGCTTCTGAAGAGCTCGGAAATCTTATATTGGTATTGAGGATGATTCGAGCTCGCGGCAGGGGTCTGCAGAATCGTCTGATAAACCTTAATTACCTCTTCCGGCTGCTTTAAATCGGCATAAGCCAGAGCAAGATTGGCAAGGGCCTCGATCAAATAAGGACTCTCTTTTTTCTTTGCGACAAAGGCCTGAAGAATTTTTATTCCCTCCTCCGTTTTCTTTTGCTGTACCTTACAAGCGGCGGACTTCATCGAAGCTAAGTCGACGTATCTCCCATTGGGGTATTCGCGGGCACTTTTCTCATACTGGGCAAAAGCGGCCTCAAAATTCTTTTGACGAAAAAGCTCCTCACCAATTAAGATACTGATGTTATCGGCTTGCGGATCATTCGGAAATTCTTTCTGATACTCCACAAAAGATTGATCCGCTTTCTCGACCGACCCCTGCATGGCGTAAGTTAAGATAATGAAATACGAGATCTCTTTTTTCTGCTCCTCTTTACAAAAGCCTTTCGCTCGTCTCAACAGAACACGCGCCTCATTTGCTTCCTTAAGTTTAACATAGTTTTTTGAAATCTGAATCATCGATTGTACCGCAGGATCAAAGGTAGCAGTCAATTGCGTGAGTCGATCCCGCTCTTTATTCATTCGAAGATCAAGCTGCTTAATCAGTATTTTATTTCCTGCGAGCGCCGCGGCTTGCTTCTCTTTAATAATCCCTTCAATTAATTCTTTTTGCACTGGAATCAGCTCGTTCTTAGGCTTTACCAGTCGATAGGCAGGAATCAGCGCCCGGAACTCCTCATCGCTATCCGCAAGAAAATTTTTCAGCTCTGCGGTTCGAAACAGAGCTTCATTGGAAACCACCGCGGAGTCCGTCAATTTTATTTTCGCTAATGCATCAAATGATTTTTGCGCAATCGGAAGGGCTTCATCACGACTCTTTTTTTGATCTTGGACCAATCGAAAAGTCTGCAGCATATAGGACTGGCCGAGGATTAAGTCGTAATCAGAACGATTTGGCGATGTGGGAAAATTTTGGTGCAGCTCATCGACCCCTTTTTGGACCTCCTCGAATTTTTCTAAGAGCAAATTTAATTTTGTCCGTTGAAACATCGCCTCTTCACGATATACCGATTTTTCAAAATCTTTGTTTGCTAAAAAATCGGAAAAAATCTTGATCGCCGCCTCTGTTCCCGTTTTTCTTTCGGCCCCCTCTTTCGCAAAGGAGTCGTAGCTTTTCGCTAATCCGGAAAAGAAACTCCCCCCTTCTCTTAGTTCGATTCCGATTCTTGGTTCAGTGAACTTAGTAAATATCTCCAATGCCTTTGGAAAATTTTGTTGAAAAAGATAAGCGAGCCCTAAATTAAACCGGATTGAATCGATCGACGTAGAGGTCGGATATTTTACAGCCAACGCCTCCAATTGTACAATCGCTTCAGCAAACTTATTTTTTTGAATCAACTGTTCAATGATGACTGTAAATTCGGCAGTTGCAGCATCAGGAGTTTGAGCCTCCCCAAAACAAGCGATCGTCCACAATAGAATAACGAGAAGAAATTTCTTTTCCACAGAGCAAATAGTAGCATTAACTCTGAATAAAACCAATAAAATTATCTTCCGAGAGCCGATAATTGAGCGATCAGCTCCTCGGCTAATTGCTCGATCCGCTTCAAGGCGAAGTGAGGCGAAACAAATTCAATATCCGCCACGTCCCAATACTCAATTTTATCGGCCCAATCAGCGAATTGGCGCTGCATCATCGGGTAGTGTTCATGCTGCTGAAGCGCGATCACTTTCTGAGCTCCATGAAAATCCTCTTCTTCAATCTGAACGCGCGTCTCTCCTGTCGCTGTGCGCGGGATCTGCATCTCTTCCATCCTCTTTTGCGTTTGCGGCGAAAGATCCCCTTGAACTAAATGAATGGCCAGCCCCCTCGAAATAGCCTGCCATTCAAGTCCGATCTCCTGCGCTTTAACATTAAAAACAGCCTCGGCATAACGACTGCGATAATAGTTTCCCGTGCAAATAAATAAACAGCGTTTCATGATTCTTATTTTTATTTTTAAAATTCATCAATCGGAATTCAATAAATGAACCTTGGTTCGGGCTCGTCCGGTTTATGATAGAGAATGTTTTTATTGAGGAGATATCCTTGGCTTCGCTCTTTGACCGATTTATGTTTAAAAAAGTGGTGCGCGATGGCAGGTTTGAACTGCCGACCCCTACAGTGTCAGTGTAGTGCTCTACCACTGAGCTAACCGCGCTTGGTGAGGGCTGAAGATCAAAGAGGAAATCCTCCCCGCCGCCAAGTAAAAAATTCAAAGACCTTCAAATCGAGGGAAAAGAAGATGAAATTGAGACCCTTTCCCTATTTTTGAAGTCACTTGGATCTTCCCTCGATGACTTTCCATGATTTTCCGAACAATTGCCAACCCAATTCCAGTCCCATGCGGTTTCGAACTCAAAAATGAAGTGAAGAGCCGTTCCACTTGCTCCTGGGTCATTCCATGTCCGGTATCCAGAACACTCAAGGAGATATGGCTCACTCCCTCAACAACCACATTCTGCGCTTGCAAACGAATTGTTCCTCCGGCTTCCATCGCATCCGCGGCATTTAAAATCAAATTCAACAACGCCTGTTCGACTTGAGCGCGATCGGCATTCATCGGAGCCAAATCCTCCTCAACTTGATACTGGATTCGTATATGAAGAGACTCCATTTTCGGCCGTGTCAAAAGTAAGACATCATGAAAAATTTGAGAGGAATCTAAAAGGGCCATTTGCGGCTCCGAGGAGCGAGAAAAGGTCAAAACCTGATCGACAATCCGATTCATCGACTTCATTTTTTCGGTGATGATTTGAATATCTTTTTGGATTCCCACATCAAAAGAGGCCGATTCCGTCAGATGATGAAATAACATTTGAACGACCGTCAACGGATTCCTGATTTCATGCGCGATCTCCGCCGCCATCATTCCCACAGCCGAAAGCCGTTCGCCTTGGCGCAAGCTCTCCTCCAACGAGATCATCGTCTCCATCAAGCGACCCCGCTCAATCGCTGAGGCGACGAGGTTCCCTAAAGTGGAAAGCAATTCAATTTCAGCGATTGAAAAGCGATGAACGACGGGCATATAGACCGATAAAACCCCGATTTTATGATCATCGACCATGAGCGGCACCGCTAAGAGCGAAACCAGCCCCTCTTTTTGAGCAAT
>CAMCSM010000062.1 GCA_945877805.1 Methylacidiphilum caldifontis
GAACAGGTCAAACTCCTTCACAAAGAATCAATTAATCGCTTTGGAGGAACTCATGGAATCCGTGAGCCTTCTTTGTTTGAAGGAGCTGTTTACCATCCCCGTAATCTGTACTACTACAATCCGACCACAGATCTGTTCGACATTGCAGCCGCCTACGCCTTCCACATCGCACAAGCTCAATCATTACTGGATGGAAATAAACGCACAGGAATGGCCGCCGCTTTGGTTTTCTTAGATTGCAACAGTGTTGAGATTTCAGAAGCCACTGAGCCTCTTTATGAAGCGATGATCGCCATTGCAGAGCGGCGGATGGATAAGAATCAACTTGCTGATTTACTGAGAAGCCTCTCTAAGAATAAATAGAGGATCGTTACCCCTTCATTTCAACTCTCTCCCTCGAATGAAATTTCCGATGAGCCTCTTTCAGATCATTGATCGAGAGCTGTAAATATCTTTCTGTGGTCGCCAGTGGTTTGACGAGTTCTTTACAGATCAATGGGACGATCAAATTCAACCCAGTTTTTACTCCGAAAACTTTCGGAGCAAAAACTGTCGTGGTGAGATATGCCTTTTCCTTCTCCATTTCTGAACTATTTTTCTTCGATGCCCTCACTCTCTCATCTCGATGCCCAAGGAAAAGCAAGCATGGTCGGCGTCGGCCATAAGCCGGATCAAAAACGAATCGCGGAGGCGATCGGGACTCTTCAGGTAAAACCGGAGACGATTCGACTCCTGAAAAAGAAAGCTCTCCCCAAGGGAGATGTGCTCACGGTGGCCCAAATCGCCGGAATCCAAGCCGCCAAAAAAACCGCTGATTTAATTCCGCTCTGCCATCCGCTTCCCCTTCATAAAATCGATCTCCAATTTAAAATTGGCCCTAAATCAATCGAGATCTGGGCAATGGCCGAAACGACCGGAAAAACGGGGGTCGAAATGGAGGCCTTGACCGCCGTCAGCGTCGCAGCCCTCACTCTTTTTGATATGTGTAAAGCGGTTGATAAAACGATGAAGATCACCAATATTCGTGTCCTCAAAAAAACAAAAAGAGACTTAACCGCCAAGTTAGATTCAAAAAACGCCAAGGTTATAAAATTCTATTCAAACCACTGATCGGCACTGATTTTCGCTGATTAAAAACCGGAAATCATTTTCGTTTTAAGCCCGTGTTCACTTGCCCGGTACGCTTTGTCGGGGTCTGCGACTATCCGTGGTTAAAAACGGTATTTCTGTCGCTATCCGGCTATTCAGCTATCTGGCTATCCCGCTATTCCCCTCCCCTGGCTCTTTATTTTAGGCTTGGTTCTCTTCTTTGAGGCTTTATCGTCAGCCCCTTATGAAATTTTCGCAGAAATGGTTGCAGGAATGGGTTGATATCACGGTCGATCTTCCGACCTTAGTCGAACGCTTGACGCTTTCCGGTACGGAGGTCGAGAAGGTGGAGACGAAGGGATTGGAAAGTGATCTCGTCGTAGTTGCGGAAATTCGCTCTTTTCTCCCGCATCCGAATGCCGACCGGTTACGTGTCTGTCGTGTTTTTGATGGTCAATCGGAGCGCCAAATTGTCTGTGGTGCGAAAAACTTTAAAGAGGGGGATAAGGCCCCCTTGGCATTACCCGGAGCGAAACTCCCGGGCGGATTAACGATCAAGGTCGGGAAGCTTCGTGGAGAGACCTCGGAAGGAATGATGTGCTCGGAGAAGGAGCTGAATTATGCCGAGGAGTCGGAGGGGATCTTTATTCTTCCTGCCGATGCTCCGGTCGGAACTCCGATCTATCGCTATTTATCGGGGGATACAACGATCGAGGTGGAGATTACTCCGAATCGCGGGGATCTTTGTTCTTATCGTGGAATGGCACGGGAGCTCGTGGCGATTGGAATTGCAAAAGAGAGGCCGCGTTTAGAGATCCCCTCCCCTGTTTTTGGATCGAATCCGACCTCGATGACGATCGAGCTCAAAGAGGGGAGCGCCCCTTATTATGCGGGAGTTCGATTACAAAATATTAAAGTCGGCCCGAGTCCTCAATGGTTACAGGAGAAAATCGTCGCCACGGGACATCAACCGATTAATAACGTCGTCGATATCACGAACTTTATTTTATGGGAAACAGGACAGCCGTTGCATGCATTTGATTGCGCCAAACTTCAAGGAGCAGGGCTCGTCGTTCGACTTTCGAATCTTGGAGAAAAGTTTTTTGGATTAGATGGGAAATCTTATGAGCTGAATGGGACCGAGCTCGTGATTGCCGACGCTCAATCGGTCGTCGCATTGGCCGGAGTGATGGGGGGAGCAACTACCGGAGTGAGTGAAGAAACTCAGGAGATTTTTTTAGAGTGTGCCTGGTTTGATCCTTCGCAAGTGCGTCGGAACGCAAAACGTCATGCGATCACGACCGATTCCTCGTATCGATTTGAACGACGTGTCGATGGCTCTCGTGCGCTCGAAGCGAGAGATCGGGCGATTGCACTTTTAATCGAATTTGCGGGAGCCACTTTAGCGGAGGCCCCCGTGATTCTCGGTTCAGCCCCCTCAGTGGTCGCCGAGATGACGTTGCGTTTAGATCGGGCGAACCGATTTCTTTCTGCCGATTATTCGAGCGAGGAGATCTCAACGCTTTTGGGATCGTTAGGAATTGAGAAAGTCGGAGAGCAAGGAAATGAGCTCCGTTTTCGCTCTCCCTCCTATCGCCCCGATTTGCAGGAGGAGATCGATCTTTATGAAGAGGTCGCTCGAATTCGCGGGATGAATGCGGTTCCTTCTCGACTCCTTTTCCGTCCTCAAATGTCCGGAGTCGTTGACGCGAAGCAGGCAAAGATGAATGCCTTACGTCAGTCGCTGGCGGCGAAAGGATGGAATGAATGCTTGACCGATCCGTTGCTGAGTCGAGATCGTGCCGAGGGCAATGCAGAAGTGGAACTGTTAAATCCATTGAATGAACAGTTCACCCATTTGCGCTCACATTTGCGTCCCTCGCTTTTGAATGTTGCGGCCTTAAATCAATCGCGAGGCAATCAATCGCTTCGCCTCTTTGAAGTCGGTCGCATTTTTGTCTCCGGAGGAGAGAAAGTCGTTTTAGGATTATTGATCTCTGGTTTGAGCGGATCGCTACACTGGATCGATAAGCCACGGCCGATGGATTCCTTTGACCTTCGAGGAACGCTCGATTATTTGCTTCAGGTCGGAATCACCGAAAAAGAGATTTCAAATTTTGGATCGGTCGGAAATGCGGAGAAGCGATCCTTTGGCCTAAAAGGGGATGTTTTTTATGCGGAGATCGATTTAGGCCCTTGGTCAGAAAAAGAGGCTCTCCCTCCTGTCTATCAAGCGCTCCCGGTATTTCCTGCCGTGCGCCGGGATATTGCTTTCGTTGTTTTAGAATCTCTTCCGTATCGAGAGGTCACGCAAGCGATTCAATCGGCACAGATCTCTCAATTAGAGCGGGTCGAACTCTTTGATCGTTTCCTTGATCCGAATGGAGTGAAGGTCCCTGCCGGGCACCAATCGTTGGCCGTTGCCTTAACCTATCGCTCGCTGGAGCGGACATTGACCGATCTCGAGGTGAATCAGATGCACGAAAAAGTGAAGCAAGCGCTCGTTGGGAAAACAGGTGCCGTGATTCGAGAGTCTTAAGATGAAAATTGAATCTGGAAAATTGAGCTCTGGACTTCCGGTCGTCGTTTGTCCGATGGGCTCCTTGGAGAGTGTGACCGTAGGGTTTTGGATCGGGGTTGGAGGGCGTTATGAGGAGCGCTCTCAAATGGGGATTTCTCACTTCATCGAGCATCTTCTTTTTAAGGGAACCAAAAAACGGAATGCGTTACAGATCACCGAGGCGATCGAGGGCGTGGGGGGCTATTTGAATGCTTTTACCTCTGAGGAGGTCACCTGTTATTACGCCTCTGCCACCGCGCGCCATTTAGATCTGATTTTAGAAGTTCTTTCGGATATGGTGCTGAGGTCGAATTTTCCCGTTGAAGAGGTGGAACGGGAGCGGGGGGTGATCTGCGAAGAGATTCGGATGTATGAAGATCAGCCGGCTCAAGTGGCGCAGGAGGCTTTGAATGAAATCACTTGGGGAAAACATCCGCTTGGCTATCCCCTTGCGGGAACCGAGAAAACGGTAAGAGCGATCTCGCGTCGTGAAATCATTGACTATTGGAAGTCGAACTATCATACAGGCAATCTTGCCGTGGTGATTGCAGGCAAGACGACGTTAGGAGAAATTCTTCCGAAGCTCGAAAAAGTTTTAGGTCGTGTGCAACAGGGGAAGCGGGCCCCCTTTCAAAAACAAAAGTTAATTCAAGCCGCCCCCCGTTTTCTATGGGTTAAAAAACCGATTGAGCAGACTCATCTCGCATTAGGGTTTCCTTCCATTTCTCGACATGATCCCCGTCGATTCGCCTTAAAAATTATGAGCACCATTCTTGGGGAGAATATGAGCTCTCGACTTTTTCAAGAGATCCGGGAGAAAAATGGATTGGCTTATTCGATTCAATCTTCTGCCTCTTACTTTCATGAGACAGGTCTATTTATCGTTCAATCGGGAGTGGATACAACGAAGTCTGTGAAATCGTTACGATTGACGTTAAAAGTGGTCGATCAAATGAGGGCCAAGGCGCCGACCGCTCAAGAGATTTCCCGCGCAAAAGAATATGTGATGGGCCAATTTTTACTGGGATTAGAGAGCAGCTCCAATCAAATGATCTGGGCCGGCGAGTCGCTCATGGGATTTGGATCGGTGAAGAGTCCCGAGTCGGTTGTGAATGCGATTGAAAAAGTGAGCCTTTCAGAGATTGTTCAACTCTCACAAGAGATTCTCCGTCGAGATCGTTTAAATCTTGTTGCTGTCGCCCAGGAGTTACCGGAGAAAGAGATTCGCTCCGCGGTTGGATTGTCATGACCGGATTACGGGGAAAGATTACCCGTCGCAATCGCCTTAATCCGATTTCTTGCATTAGAAATCAATTTTCCTCTCAAAATAGATCGCCAAAAGGTGATTTCATTATCGGGAGCGATCGTGCCTACTTTACTTCTGAAACGGGGGCTTCAGCAGGAGGGAGTGAGGGCTCTACAATCATTAGATTTTGAGGCTGAACCACAGATTGAGACTCTTCCTGTTGATTCACCGGTTTATCTTGTTCTTTTTCTAAAAAGATCGTGATTTTCTCTTGAGGAAGCGGACTTTGCCAGAGATTCGGACCAAAAGAGAGGCTCGTGAAAGATTTATAGGCACAGACCTTGAGATCTTCTTGAAGTCTATACTCAATATCTTCAATGCGTTTTTCGTTCAAGGCACTTACAAATTCCTTGGCGCGCAGAGCTCGGCTAATTTGCTCGCGGTTTTCGCTGTGCATTCGGCCAACGCAATAAAGGCCAATGATGAGTGCAATATAAATCAATCGTTCCGTCCATCCCATAAGGAATTTATTATATGATATAATATAAAAAGTCAAATAATGATTGGTTTATATTTTATATGTTTGCATTGCAATTTTTTCGACTCAAGCCAAAAAAGGTCGGAAAGTCGATTCAACGACTGAAGAAGAAGATTGGAGTATAAAGGGTGAAGAAGTTGCTCTTCACGAAGTTTTTGAACGGCCCTTTCAGCATGGCGAGCCCCTGTTCGTGCCAGATGCCAAGTGGCATCGAGCTTTTCTTCGGGGTGCGACCACTTCTCGAAGTGAATCCCCTCGCTTTCGATTTTGATAATTCGTTCTTCGATGACTTTTAAAAAATCGAAATCTGGCTTTGTAATTGCGGATTGGTCATAGCGATCAAAGTCGACGGGATCGAGTGCGACGACTCCCATGACTGGAACTAAGAAGTGCTGAATATCAGTGACGACATTTCGTTCATCGGGAGAGGAGGGAGGAAGTTCAGCGAGAAGGAGGCCCAAGCGAACATTGAGTTCATCGAGCCATCCATTCGCTTCGATTCGCAGATCGGTTTTGGAAACTCGATGATTAAAGAGGAGCCCAGTCGTTCCATCATCGCCCGTCTTTGTTGCAATACTACTCATGACAGGAGAACTAGCAGTCATTTTCAGGAGAAGCGAGGGGATTGTTGATCTCTAAGAAATACAGAGGAGTGACTCGCGCGGAGACGCAGAGACGCGGAGAAAGAGAGGCTAATCGGCTGATAGACTATTGGGCAAATGGGCGGGGAGACTCACTTCTTCTTTTCCCCTCTCCCCCATCAGCCACACTGCCTATTAGCCGATTAGCCTTCTCCCGAGGATTTTGTAGATTCTTTATCCTTAAGTTGACGCTCATGCAAAATAGGTTCGGGGGACGAGTCCGACGAGTGCAACGAAAAAGGCATTTAGTGCTTCCCTTTCAATCGTTTCGTTCGCTATCTTTCCCTCGTTCTTATAGTTACTGAGGATGAGAACGTAAAAAATTATGGCCTTCTCTCAAAAATCACTTCCGCTCCTTTGGTTGGCTCGTTTTCCGATGCCGATTTTACAAGAAAACAGTCAGATCAAAGAGTGGATTCGATACTTTCTCCTTCCGACTCTTAAAAAACTGGATCAAATCCCTTCCGTTCGCTGTAATTTATTAGTCAGTGGAGAGCTTCTCGATTTTCTTTCACAATTTGAGCCTGAAATTTTAAAACTTTTGCAATCTCTTCATGAGCGGAAACAGATTGAGATGATCGGAGATGGATTTCATGATCCGGTCTTACGAATGATTCCAGAGGCCGATATTATGCGGCATCTTCACAAAATGACGATGCTTCTGGATCAATGGTTTCCTGGGGAGCGGAATAAAAAAGGGATCTGGCTATCGGCCTCGGAATGGGAGACCGATTTTCCTCGCGTCCTTCAAGAGTCGGGAATTGATTTTACGCTTTTGGAGGAGTCCCTCTTTTTGACCTCAGGGATTAAACCGGCCGATCTTTTTAAACCGTATCGCACTGAAAATTTAGGAAAAAGCGTGATCGTTTTTCCGGATCATCGAATGATCGCGCGCCAGCTCCTCCTCAAGAATACCGCAGAGATCGTTGGCTCCTTACGTGCGATAGCGAATCGTCAAGATCTTCAGATCCTGACATTAAGTTTTTCCGCCCCTCCTTTTCTTGGGGCCTCTAATGAATGGCATAATTCAGAGCAGCTTGATCGTTGGTTTGAGGCTCTTCAAACCCCGTGGATCGAGACAGAACATCTCGTTAAGTATGTTCATGAGGACTATTATTATCCGGTCTGTTATTTGAGCCCCGGCTGCTCTCCAGATGTCGCGGCTCGATTGCTCCCTCCGGATGCGAAGGCAGCCTATGAGCGATGTTTCCAGGATTTGAAACCTCGCTTTGATTTTCAACGTTTTAAGCCATTTTTAAATGCTGGGAATTGGAATGGAGTTTTCGCAAATTTTCCCGAGGTTCAACATTTACAAAAAAAGATGTTATGGCTTCGTGATTTACTTTACGAGCTCAAAGATCCCTCTCAACTTCGTAAGGCGGAGACGCTTCTGCTCTCCTCACAGCATTATAATCCCTTTTTAGAGTTCCCGCGTGAGGCCCTCCTCTCCTTTCCCTTTCGCAATGCGCTTCATCAGAAATTAATTCGTGTGGAAAAAATTCTCTCTGCCGAAAATCGCAGCCTGACCTTTCTTCGACGTGATTATGATGGCGATGGATTTCCGGAGATTCGGATGGGAGCCGCTCATTTGAGCCTCATTTTAAAACCGAGTGAAGGAGGGGCTCTGGTCGATCTCTGTCACTTAGGCCGTGAATGGAACTTTACAAACACCTTGACTCGACATCGCCACTATTCCCTTCCTCAATCGAAAACCCCTGTTATCGAAGATTGGCATTCTCGCCGATTTTTTCAGGATCATTTTATTAAAACTCCGGTAACTCTCGAGGCTGCAGAATCGATGAGTTATATCGAGCTCGGGGATTTTACGAAGCCCCCTTATCGTATCCTCGATGAAATCCGATCGACAGAGAGCATCGAAATTAAAATGAAGCGGGAGGGAGGCATTTATCTTGAGGAGAAGAGGTACCCGCTCTCCCTCTTTAAATCAATGACGATGACGAGTCATGATGAGGTTCGGGCCGATTACGAAATTCAAATTGAGGAGCCCCTTCCTTTTTCTCCTCTTTTTGCCGTTGAAATCAATCTTGCGACCTTTGATACGCAGGGGGGTCCAGCTCAATTGACCTTAGGAAAAATGAAAGGGAATACCCTCGATCGCTTCAGCCTCGAAGCGGCAACCACGGCGAGCTTTCATCATGATCCATTGGGATGGAAAGTTGATTTTGAATTTACCTCGACGACACAGGCATTCCATTATCCGATCGTCATGGAAAGCCCGCAAGGATCCTGTCTCATGCTCTTGTGGAGAATTCCGATGAAATCCGATACGAATTTCCGATTTAAAATTTCTGCAAAATTCTAAGCACGAAACCGGTGCATCTCGAAAGAGGAATTGAGAGATCGATTGCCGCTGGGAGGGGAATTAAAACCATTCTCACACCAAGCCACAAAAACACGAAGAAATTCAGTCAAATTCACTGTTTTGAATGCATTTAAATTAGTGTTTATTAGTGTAAATTAGTGGTTAAAAATCTCTTTTTAAGATGAATTTGAAATTTGAATCGAACTTTGTGTTTTTGTGGCTTGGTGTGAGATTGATTTTAGCCTACAGTAGAGACCTTGCCACTCCTCAAACTCCCCTTGATCTGTTCTGATTTAGACTGCAGTAATGAAGATTAGATTTTTTGCCATTTTGCCAAGGGAGTCACCGCATGACCTTCAAGGGGGCGTTTATAGTCATGAATCCCAGGAGCGATGAGCGGTTTATCGGCATAAATGGTGCGCATCATTTCGATCCGTGCATCAAGGTTATCAATATAATGGAGCGCCCATCCTTCGGGGGTTCTTGGAGTGACGGGGGCTCCGTATTCTTTCTGTCCGTGATGGGAGGCGATAAGATGAAGGAGATGTTGGCGAACGGTTTCAGCGGCAGGAGTTCCGGTTTCTTGAAAATCCGGTCGGGACTCAACTGTTCTCCAGAGTTTATTCACCAGTTCAATGCCGATCGAGATATGGCCGAGAAGCTCGCCAACCACTTGTGGATGGGAGACAAAACTCTGTTCGGCATAATCGTTTTCCCAGAGTTTTCCGGAGTCATGAAAGAGCACTCCGGCACAGACGAGATCCCAATTCATTTGTGGATAGACAGAGGCTAGTGCCACGGCGCTACGCATCATTTGAGCGGTATGCTCGATCAATCCCCCGCGTCGCGCATGGTGAATTTCCCGAGCGGCGGCCGCCCGTTTAAATCGATCTCCGAATTGCTCTAAAAAGGTTTGGCAAAGAAGTCGCAATCGAGGGTCCAGAAAAGCGGAAATGGTACTTTGAATGAATTCGTATTCCTGACGAATGAATTCGATCCGTTCGCTGCTTCCTGCAAAAAACTCCTCCAGCTCCTCCGGGGACAAACGTCGCAATTGAAGCTCTTCGACATTAAGTCCGAAGGAATTGCGTGAAAATCGGCCTGTTGCATGAACCGATTCTCCCCCTTGTAACGGCTCGCAAAAATCAAAGGCGGGGGTATCGGCCCAAAGCTTAATCTTCTCCCTCCCGGTCCCGTCCGCGATCTCTAATTCTAAATACGGTTTTCCGCCGCGTGTGACCTGTCGTCGAATTGTTCCAATTTGGAAATCGATTCCTAAATGGATCGACTCGCCGTCAACGGGGGTCTGTTGAAGTAAGAGGTGAAGAGTCATAGAGCCGATTTTAGCTTCAAGTTATTATTTGGCGATCTGATTTCGCTGTAAAAATAGATTCGGCGTGCATCCATTTCGACATGGGGTTACTCTTAGGGATGCTGTGGAGATTAAAAAATAGGACGCTGCTTTGCGAGGAACAGAGGCCGCTGCTCATGGGGATTTTGAATGTCACCCCAGACTCCTTTTCGGATGGAGGAACTTATTTTTCTTGTGAAAAAGCGGTCGATCGGGCTCTTCGTATGGAGGAGGAAGGGGCCGATCTCATTGATATTGGAGGGGAATCGACGCGGCCGAATGCGCAGGAGGTATCTGCAGCTGAAGAGCTCAATCGCGTGATCCCTGTTTTTGAAGCATTACGCGGGAAAATGAAGATCCCCCTTTCGATTGATACGACAAAATCACTCGTCGCCCGAGAGGCCATTGCCGCAGGAGCCGAAGTGATTAACGATGTCAGCGCCTTTGAATGGGATCCGGAGCTGTTAACTGTCGCACGAGAAACTCAAGCAGGCTATGTTCTGATGCATGCTCAAGGAAGGCCGAGGACGATGCAGGTCAATCCTCAATATGAGGATATCGTTCAAGAAATTTACGATTTCTTAAAAAATAAACTTGAAATCGTTGAGCGTGCTGGCGTTTCTCTGGAGAGTGTGGTAATTGATGTGGGATTCGGATTTGGAAAGACCATGGAACATCATCTTACTCTTTTAAAACATCTGAGACGTTTCACTGAGCTGAATCGTCCGGTATTGCTTGGAGTTTCACGGAAGTCCTTTTTGCGCCAGCTCGTTGGAGCGGAATTCGTGGAGAGTGCGACGACGGCGACTCATTTACTGGGCTCTCGCCAAGGGGTCTCGCTTTGGCGCACACACGATATCGCTACGGCCTTTGCCGCGAGAAAAGTTTTAGGAGCTTGTTCATGAAAGAGTCCCTTCACAACTGGTCTTGGATTATTGAAATCGCGATTCTCACCGTTGCGCTTTATCAATTCTGGAAATTATTTAAGGGGACCAGCGGCGCTCGCGTGATGACCGGTCTCGTGATCTTAACCTTAGGATCATCGCTTCTTGCGATGATTTTAAATTTAACCTTTATTACACAGCTGCTTCGTTATTTTGCCGGATTCTTTGCTTTGGCAATGGTGATCATTTTCCAGCCAGAACTCCGGCGTTTCCTTGCGGAGTTAGGAAGTCGTCAGTTCACTGGAGAGCGGCGACGCCAGACGGAGGTGATTGAAGCGGTCGTCAATGCGATCGAGGCCCTGCAACAGGAGAAACTAGGAGCGTTGATTGCTTTTGAACGAGATGTTATTTTTCAACAAGGGAGAGAGACGGGAACCGCGATGGATGCTTACGTGACCGCCGATCTTTTAGAAACTATTTTTTATCCGCGAACCCCGCTTCATGATGGGGGGGTGATTATTTCAGAAGATCGAATTGTCGTTGCGGCGGCGATTTTTCCCGTGACGGAGATGCAAGGGCTCCATCGAACGTTAGGATTGCGGCACCGGGCTGCGATTGGCCTAGCCGAAGTTACCGATGCGATTGTGGTGATCCTTTCAGAGGAAACGGCGACGATCTCCTTAGCCCATCATCAATCGATTGAGCGACCCCTCTCGGTCGATCAGCTACGCGCAAGACTCACAGAGCTTTTAGATCAATAATATTTTTCGTCGGAACGAAAAATATTGCGAAGAATTTCAAGAGTGAGGGACTATTCAATTGTCTTTCTCTTTTTTATTTTCCTCCATTCTTTCGATTGAAAGAGAATAAGAATAACAGTCATCAGCAACATTGCGATCGAGAGAGCCTGGCCTTGGGTGAGTCCCTGCCAGAGATAGCCAATCTCAATATCCGGCTCACGATACTGTTCCCCAAAAATTCTCAAGAGAGCATAAAGAGCCATAAAACTTAAAGCGACGACCCCTGTTTTTTTGGTTCGATGCCGAATGATCCATAAAATAACGAACAGAAGGAATCCCTCTAAAAAGGCCTCATAGAGTTGAGAGGGGTGGCGTGGCACCATTTCACCCATGACTCGAGGGGCATGAGGAAAAATAACAGCCCAAGGGAGCTCTGAGGGACGACCCCAAATTTCTCCATTAATAAAATTAGCGATTCGACCAAGCCCCAACCCGATGGGGGTACAGAGTGCCGCGGCATCGGCGAGTTGATAAAAGGGAATCTGAACTTTTTTGGAAAACCAAAGCATCGCGACAATGACCCCTAAAATCCCGCCATGACTTGCCATCCCCCCCTCCCAAACCTTGAAAAGGAGGAGCGGATTTTGAAAAAAGAGTTCCCGACTATAAAAGAGACAGTAACCGAGACGACCGCCAACAACGACCCCAATGAGGCAAGCCATAAAGGTAAAGTCATCGACTTGTTGAAGATTCAGACGAAGCCATCCCTTTTGAATCTGATAACGAAGTCCATAATAGAGCGCAAAAAAACCGAGGATATAAGCCAGACCGTAATAACGGATTCCGAAGTTCCCTGAGAAATGGATCAGAAAGGGACTGAGATCGTGGATGTAATAAGCAAACATGAAACTTAGTTTTCTGGGCTGAACTCTTTAAGACGACCTTTAAATGCTAGCTGGACCCACTCCCATTTTTTATTGATCGTGAGCTTCGGTTCGAGGATCCGTTCAAATCCAGTGAGATCTTTAGCTGCAATCGCAAGATCGAGCCGGCGTAGCGCCTCATTACAGGACTCTTCGATCCGCTCATCACTACTCTCTTTCGCGTGGAAATGAGGGAGAATCTCCATCCAGACCTCCGGTCGATCCTCTTTGAAGAATTGAAATCGAAAGGCAACCGGAAGCATCTGAGCGTGGGGGGCTTTCGAGGCAAGATAGTTCGTTCCTTGTTTGACCTTCACAGGAAGATGCGGAGCGATGATCTCTCCTTGAGGAAAAATCCAGACGAGACTATTATTGGTTTGAAGAAGGTTCACCGCATAACGAACGGCGGCGGCCGCATGAATCGAATTCGTGAGATCGACCGAGAAGGCCCCCAGCTTGCGCAGGAAACGATTTTTACTCAGCTGGCGCTCATCCATCATCACGAAGAACGATTTATGCGGAGCGAGTCGAGTAATGTAATAAACGAGGAGTCCATCCCACCAGTTGGTGTGATTGGAAAAAGCCAAAGTCGGGGAGTCGGGATCGAGATCCCGAAGATTTTCGATTCCGCGACAGCGAATCGTAAAAAAATGGTTCCGTAAACTTCTCCGAAAAAATCGGTAAAGAATCCAATCGGCAAAATTACTTTTCTGAGCAGTGATCATCTAAAAATTCCTTGTCGCTACTTCTTCCCTAAATCCTCTAAAAAAAATCGAATCGATTTCTTCACTTCTTGAATCATCACATTAACCGAAAACATCCGTTCCACCCCTTTACGCATTTGCTTCATCGAAATCGAGGTAAAATCGCCGCGCCAAATTAAGGTCGCTGCCGTTCTCCCCATCTCCAAAGGATGCAGCTCATAACAGGTGAAGGCGGTATAATAACCACTCGTGACATACCACTGTAAATCGATGAGTTGAACCCCTCCATTCGCGAGTTCATTTTTATAAACCGTCCCCAAAACGAGAACTGCTGTTCCGTCGACATTTTGAAGCTGCCAATAATGAGCACCGTCAGTGGGAGTTGTTTTTATTTTTTCAAACAAATCTTTAAATTCCTTTGCCACTCCAAGCTGTTCCGCCAAAATCGCATCAACTTCACCCACCACTTGCACGGCTGTTTTACAAGCATCAAAAGAGGACAAAGCCTTGAGCCCCCCCGATTGATAGCTCGAAAAGCGACCCGAGAGAATCGAGCTCCATAATTGATTCATCAAGGAGACATCCAATGATCCCTGTTTCGCCGCGATCATCGTTGCTTCGGAGGTCGAAAGATGCAAAGGGCTATCATGCGCACGGGTATCCCGAGTTTTATCCATAAACTTAGCCACGGGCCGGAGCGACGGAATAAAACTGAGTTTCGAAAAATCCGGCTCCCCCTCTGAAGAGAGTTTTCCTTGAATAAAAATTCCTAAATCGGCATACGGAGTTTGATCCCAAAAAATGATTCGTTCCGAGACTTTTTCTAAAGGATGCGCTGCTAAAAAGCAGGTTTCGGAAGAAATTCCCCGTTCAAAATCCATCAACCCCCCTTTGGCGGTTAAGATCTCTCCCGGTTTTATCTTTTGAATCGCTTCAAGCTCAAAGGAAGAAAAAGCCTCGATCTGCTGAGAGCCCCCCGCTCTAATAACGTCCCCTAAAAGAAACAAATAAATAAAGCCGAAAAAGATCAATTTCGAGTCCACCCCACTACATTGTTCGATCGATACATTAAAATCGAGCTTAATTTCCTGACTTCTGATTTTTTCTTTCCCTCGCTTAGAATCAAGCTACCTTCAGCATGTGCGTAATTCCCTCCTTTATTTTCTATCATTCTCTCTCTGCTTGAGCCTCCTCCCTCTTGCGGCGCAACGAACTCCCCTTAAGCCGAATTCACCCGTTGAAATGTCCCTCGCCCCCCCTCAACAATCGATCCCCTCCTCGGCTCCAATCGCTCCAGAGCCCGCTCCTTTAAAGAAAGCAACGGTTGAAAAATCAAAGAATGACTCCCCCACTGAACCGCCCAAAAGAGTGAATATTCGTTGGTACGGCCACTCCTTTGTTCATCTAACGACAACCACAGGAGTTCGGGTCTCGATCGACCCCTATGGAGAGAGCACAGTCACTTACCCCTTTCCTATAAAATTAAGTTCTGATGTGGTCTTAATTTCCAATGAAAGTGATGCCTACTCCGCAGCGGAACGAATCTTCGGAAGTCCGCTCGTTTTTCGAAGTATCACTTCTATAGGGCTCAATCGCGCCTCCGGCTTTATCTTTAAAGGAATTCGCTCCTTTAAAGATCGTGAAAAAAATCAGCGTAGCGGAACGAATACGATTTACACCTTCACGTTAGATGAAGTTCGCTTTGCGCACTTAGGATGCCTGGGACATCCTTTAGACTCACGCCTCCGAGAGGAGATCGGCTTTGTCGATGTCCTCTTCGTTCCTGTCGGACTCAAATCCCTTGCCGTTGAAGAGTGGCGCCGGATTGCGAAAGAACTTCGTGCTCGCATCATTGTTCCGATTACTTATCGATCCAACTTTAATGCAAATCTCGATCTGCGCCCTGTTGAAGAGTTCACCCAAGGAGAAACTTTAGTCATCCCTCTGAAAACAGATCAATTTGATATCAGTCGTGAAGAGCTCCCGACTCAACCCGCCATCTATATTCCTCAATACCCATGAAAATCCTGATCATCGGCAGTGGCGCTCGCGAACATGCGATCGCATGGAAAGTCAAACAAGACCCTCGCGTCACTCAACTCTTTATCGCCCCTGGAAATGCGGGCACGGCCTCAATCGCCCAGAATCTATCGATTCCGGTGACCGATCTTGAGGGACTTCTCGCCTGGGCCAAAAAGGAGCGTCCAAATTTTACGATCGTCGGCCCAGAGGTTCCTCTTTGTCTCGGAGTGGTCGACCTCTTCGAAAAGGAAAATCTCCCGATTTTTGGCCCCAATAAACAAGGGGCTCAACTGGAGGGGAGCAAAATATTTACGAAAAATATTTTAGTCAAATATCAAATCCCCACCGCTCTTTCCGGAAGTTTTACTGAACTCGACAAAGCCGAATCCTTTTCCCAACAGCTCGGCTTTCCCCAAGTCATCAAAGCCGATGGACTCGCTGCCGGCAAAGGGGTTCTCATTGTTCAAACTTTTTCCGAGGCACAGGCCGGACTTCGTCAAATCCTCGTCGAACGCCAGTTCGGCGAAGCCGGAAACTCTGTTCTTATCGAAGAGTTTCTCGATGGCCAAGAGGCCTCGATCCATGCCATCACCGATGGAAACTCCTATCGCATCCTTCCCTCCGCTCAAGATCATAAACGGGTCGGAGAGGGGGACACCGGTCTGAACACCGGAGGGATGGGGGCCTACTCTCCCGCCCCTTGCGTCACTCCTGAAATTTTAGAGATTGTCCGACGAACTGTTTTTGATCCCCTTCTTCTCGCTTTTAAAAAAGAGGGAATCGATTATCGAGGGGTCCTCTACGCAGGACTGATGCTGACCTCAAAAGGGCCTAAAGTTTTAGAATTCAATGCCCGTCTCGGCGATCCTGAAACCCAAGTCCTCCTGCCTCTTTTGGAAACCTCTCTGATTGATGTGATCGAGGCGGTCTGGAAAAGAACTTTAGATCAAATCGAATTTAAAGTCTCCTCACAGCACGCCATGACAGTTGTGATGGCCGCCCCCGGATATCCCGAGAATCCGATCACGGGCGGTGAAATTACAGGACTCGAAATCGCTGGAAAACCGAATACGGCCCTCTTCCACGCAGGAACCAAACTCACCTCCCACAAAGTCACCACCGCCGGGGGTCGTGTCCTCACGATTACCGCATGGGCCGATAGCCTTCAACAGGCTCGAGATCTCGCCTATGAACGGCTTTCCCTCGTCACCTTTGAAGGAGCGCACTATCGACGCGATATCGGTTATCGCGCTTTAAACTCATAACCTTTCCACTCTTTTTTAACCCATGATCACCTCCTCCCCCCACCTTCTGATTAAATCCCTCTGCTGTTTGATCTTGATCTCCTTTTCACTTCAAGCTGCAGAAGATCCTGAATATTTAGAAACATTGGCCTTACTCAAATCCCATCTCGTCGACCCCAATTTAATCAAACCCAAAGAACTCAAATCGCTCACCGCCTCTGCGCTTCTCCAACAAGTCGGATTTTCCTCTCTCTTAATGACTCAGCGAAGCGTCGAAGACAGCCCTCAGACGCCGATTCGCACAGAGATACTTCAGCCCTATAAAATCGGCTATGTTCGCATGCCCAGCTTTAAACCGGAAAAAGATTGGAACACCCTTTTTAATACTTTAACGGAATGGCAAAAAGCAGAAGTCTTTGGATTGATCCTTGATCTCCGCGATTTCGAAGGAGCCGCTGATTTTGCCGGAGCCGCTCATGCCTCCTCCTTATTTTGTCCTCCCAATGCGGTTCTCTTTAGTACCCAAGGACTTCAAACTCCGCAGCAAATTTATACAGGCAATCGCCCGCAACCGATTACGACACGACCGATTCTCCTGATTACCAATCGCCGCACCGTGGGAGCAGCGGAGGCCTTTGTTGCCTCCGCTCAGCAATCGATCTCTGCCTTAATCTTAGGCCGATCGACCCCAGGAAATGCCGCGATCTACTCTGATTTTCCTTTGAAATCGGGAAAGTTTGTTCGGATTCCGACCGCTACCGCACAACTTCCTGATGGAACCCGCCTTTTTGGAAGACCGATCCAACCGGACATCCCTCTTTACACCGAAGATCTGACCGACCGCCAAGCTCTTGCGGAGGGTCAACTTTCAAGTGCCACGAGCACGATTCGTGAACTGAACTCCCGTCAGCGCATCAGTGAGGCGGCCCTCGTGAAACAAGATAATCCGGAGTTTGATGAAGCGGCCGCAAATCAAAAAAAGACAAAGAA
>CAMCSM010000063.1 GCA_945877805.1 Methylacidiphilum caldifontis
CCTGTCGCAAACAATCGACTCATGCAACCTCGCTTTCCTTGGTTCGATTCGATGACAACGATTATTCGGTTCCTTCCCGATTGGCGCACTATCCGATTGAGATAAAGGGTTATGTGGATCGGGTGAGGCTTTTTCACCAAGGAGAGCAAATCGCGGAGCATTCCCGAATTTGGGAACGTCAAAAGGTGACCTACGATCCGATTCACTATTTATCGGTACTTGAAAAAAAGCCGGGAGCATTTGATCAAGCAATGCCTTTACAAGAGTGGGAACTGCCCGGTCCCTTCTTTTGGATCAAAGGAAGACTCGAAGAGCAAAATGGAACCAGTGAGGGAACAAGGGAGTATATCCAAGTTTTAAGATTTTTGGAAAACCATTCCGTTCCAACGGTTCAACGGGCGATTGAAAAAGCCCTCTGCTGTCATTGGGTCTCAAAGGATTTAGTCGGACAGTACCTTTATCCCGATCCGATCATTGAGACCTTTTGCCTCGATAAACATCCTCATTTAAGGGGAGTCGTGGTGCAAAAACCAAACCTCAATCTTTATCAACAACTTATTGGAGAACGATCATGAACGCTGTCTTACTTTCCCATCATTTAAAATCCCTAAAACTTCCGACCATTTTACGGGAGTATACAACGATTGCGGCGCAGTGCGCCCAAGCGAAAGGGGACTATGCCACCTTTTTACTTCAACTCTGCGAGCGGGAGCTTTTGGAGCGGGAACGAAAAGCGACCGAGCGTCGAGTTCGAGAAGCGGGCTTTCCTGTGATTAAAACCATCGATCTTTTTGACTTTAAGGCGATTCCTTCCCTGAATGAATCACTGCTTCGGGAGCTTCTTCGTGGGGAGTACCTACAAAAAAGTGAAAACATCTTACTCATCGGTAATCCTGGGACAGGAAAGACCCATCTGGCGACCTCGCTGGGGCATACGGCTTGTACTCAGGGCAAAAGAGTTCGATTTACTTCGGTGATCGCTCTGGTGACCCAGCTCTTAGAGCAAAGAGAAAGCAAAGGACTGGCAAGGTTTATGAAACAACTTGAAAAACTCGATCTTCTCATTTTGGATGAACTTGGCTACGTCCCGTTCTCCAAATCGGGTGCAGAACTCCTCTTTGATGTGATCAGTCGGGCCTATGAAAAAACAAGCCTCATTGTGACGACCAATCTCCCGTTTGAACAATGGGTAGAAGTCCTCGGCAGCGAAAGACTCACGGGAGCCCTTCTAGATCGACTCACCCATCGGGTGCATATTTTAGAGGCCAACGGCGAAAGCTACCGTCTCGCCAACGCCAAAGCCCGACTCAAAGGCAAAAAGAACTAGCCCCTCCCATCGCCCGCCGCTTCCGATTGCGTTCCGGTTGAGGCGACCCTTCGGGTCGTCCACAACCTCCACTCCATCGCAAGCGGGAATCCTTCGATAAATCAATCATTGAAAGAAAACTCAAATCAAACTATAAACAATCAAGGTGTCACGGTTTTCGACCGCCCCCTGCTTCACTTTTGGAACGCCCTTTACACCGACTAAATGCAATCCATTGCTCTTGAGATCTGGTACATAATCTCTATTTGCATCGAACAATCGGAAACGCATGGAGATCTCCTTGAGGGCTAACAGTTAATAGACAGTTTCTGTCTAATATTGGGATTTCCCATATTAGGCCATTGGATTAAGGGGAATCTATTTAAGGTCTGCTTCATATTTATTTTGGGCTTTGGTTTCCCAAGAGCTTTATTTTCCAAAACACTTGCGAATGAAATTATCTGTATATTTCTTAAAACTTCCAATATCAATCGAAGCTTTATCTAGGGAAACAACAATATGTGGGTCATTGGATTCTAATAGTATTGATAGCAGATGAATCGGCAGCACTTCTCTGGAAATGCTTGGGTAAAGCTGCTCGCATTTGTGGAAAACATCTCGAGAAGCCCTCGAACGCCTTAATTTAGAATCTCTCTCAACACTCAATTGAAGATCCCGTGGAAGAATGTTGCGGAGAAATCGTCGTGTGTATGTAATATCAGAAATAAATTCGCCCACACAACTCTTCAGATCAAGAATATCTTTCCGAATCTCCAATTGAACTTCCTCGCTCTGTTTCCTGAGAATTCTCACTAAATCCACCTCAACAGACTTCAATATACCTAAAAAGAAATGTGCTGGATGAATATTCTCCTGTTTTAAATTCTTAGCTTCAAGTTCGGCGAGTGACCAAATCAGAAGGAGGGATTTGCTGTATTTTATCATGTTTTGTCATCCAATGAGTAGAAATAAGATATCCGAGTAATGCCAATAATATAAAGAGTACACATGCGATTAGCCCAATCCTTAAATTATGTCGGCGCAATGAGATGATGTATTGATCTAAACTATCAATACAAGTTTGGTATTTATTTTTCCCTGAGGAGACTCTCAGAGCATCCAACCATCTCGCTCGTGCTTCATGATACTTCTTCTGGTGGAAATAAATGCGCGCAAGAAGATCCAACTCCTCTTGCGTCTCAGGTAATTCTAATCCCCTCATTAATAATTCTTCAGCATGAAGAAAGCCCCCCACCTGTGCAAGTTCCGTAGCTCTTGCGAGTCTTAGGTGAAAAGAAAACGTCTGAGTTAGCTCATCTATTTTTTTTGAATGAGCCATGGTTTATCGAGTAAGAGTTGACCCTACGCCGCGTTTGACCTCTTCAACTTCCTCGCTTGTTAGGAGTTCGTATAGCTGTATGACGACAGTACGTATTCCGTCAGGATTATTCTTATCCAGATACGTCTGTCCCATATCAAACAAGCGATCAGCTTTACTTTGGTCTGTCATTTTTGCGCGTTTCTCCTCGAGCTGCCTAAATTGATTCACCCAGAACGCTGGAAGCGAGCCCAAAACCATATTGAACAGCATTTTTATTTGATTGAATTTCTTTTCCAATCGATTTGTTTCCCTTTGCTCGATAATTTTGTGAGCCTCTTCACTCAGGGCATCATACCTCTCCTGATGGTCGCCTTTCCCATACTGGGCAATGAGCTTTTTGAGATCCGCGAGCCAATCATTAACCTGGGCCACTAACGCGGGCCACTTCACCTCAGCTTCAAGAGCATCTAATTTGAGTTTAAATTCTAAAAGCCGCTTCTCAGCTTTCTCGGCAGCATCGGGATCTCCCTTTGCTGCAGCGACGGCTTCTTTAATTTCCTTCACAAGATCGGAAGATAAGAGTTTCTCAATCGCACTTACGGCTTTCTGATCGTCTGCGTCTTCCGCTGTTTTCGATATGGCTTTAAGTCGTTTCATTTCCATTTCGAAATCGGCAGTGATATCATTAGCAGAGATTGATTTTTTATTCAGATCAAACTGATGTTCGAATTCCTCATCCAATACCGGAACATAAACCACCAATGTGATGGTGCGTGATTCGCTAATTTTTAGAATAATCTCGACCTCAGATCCAGCAGGCAAGTCGCGCTTGATCATCTCGGACGTAATTGGAAACGACCCTACGATTCTATTTCTATCCGCAGCATCATTTTCTCCTTCAACAAGTGGAATGCAAATCGCTTCACCAACTTCACCGACCTTAAGTGCTTTTGTTGTTCGAAAAGGTTGTTTACCCTTCCGTTTAATTGGCAAACCAGCGCCTTTCTCAAAAAAGCGCTCCCACTCATTCCCTGCCAATGCTACTCCCATTGAGCAAATCAGTGGTTGCTCTTCTACCACAGCTCCAACCGTGTACACCATGTGATCAGGCACGGTCTTCTGCTTTGTGCCAGAGGCATCAAAAAGCTCTAGAGAAAAGATATTCCGCTCTCCTTTCTCAGCAAGTAAATTGACCATGAAAGCTCCGTCTTCCCGAAGTGTGACTCGACCACTCCTCCATTGCGATTTATTATTCACCAATTCAAGCGTGTATCCCTCAACACTACCCCCTGCCGGACTTGAGACCTTTCCCCCAACGATTGGATCGGTTTCATGGCCCACTGGCTTGTATTTCAAATCAACCTGAAACTCTCCGACTTGGGCACGTTTAATTAATTTGGCGTTAATCTTTTGAGTTCCAGCAAAGACTGCGGCCCCCTTTGCGACCACAGTAAGGGGATCTACACTGTGATCTAGAGAGATTCCGAGCCCGGCTTTTAACATTTCTCGGAAATATGGTGCTTTCGTAGGCCCTCCCACTAAAATGATTTTTTGAACACCACTGGCGCTAAGGTTTTTATCCTTTAATACTTTTCGGCATATTTCCATGGATTTATTGATAAATGGTTCAGCAATGCCAATCACATCATTGCGACTCAACGTGATTTCCTCGCAATCCACTTCGCGACCCGTCGCATCTTCAAATACACATTCCACCAGCGTTGTGGATTCACGAGTCGTTAATTCTATTTTGGCCAGTTCTACTGAACGTTTAAGCTTTAAGAACTGACGCTCCCAGCGGTCACTCCCACGTTTGAACCCAGGTAGGTCGTAGTTTTGAGCAAGTTTAGGTGCAATGATGCGTTCTAAAATAGCCCAATCAATATCTGAGCCGCCAAGAAAATTGTCGCCCCCATGGTGAACCACATTAATCATGCCCTCTTCAGCCTTGATTAACGCAGCGTCGAAAGTCCCTCCGCCAAAATCATAAACAAGCCAATAAGCCTTTTCTGCATCTACCTGAAATCCATACGCTAATGCGGCAGCAACAGGCTCCTGTAAAAGTGGACTTCCCTTCAAACCCGCCAATTCGGCCGCTCTCCGGGTAGCATCACATTGATGGAGCTCAAATGCTGCAGGTACAGTAATCACTGCAGATTGAATCTCTTCCTTTGTCTTTTCGGTAACGTAAGCGCGGAGGGCTTTCAGGACCTCTGCAGACAATTCTTCCGGTTTTTTGGTCAACCCACTTGCTAGGAAAGAGTAAGGGAATTCTGTGCCCATTCGTCTCTTAAACTCAACGTAGGCGTCTTTGGGTTTATCAATGATTGCATTTTTAGCACGAGTTCCAACAAAAAGTTGCCCGTTCTTCCCATAATGAACCGCTGATGGGGTCACATCCTGATCATCGTTATTTTTAATAATCTCCGTAGAGACATCTTTAAGTACAGCAATTGCGCTATTAGTTGTTCCAAGATCAATTCCGAAGTCAATAGTAGTACGGCTCATAATTTTCCTCTAGTTGTTTTTGACAAGGGGTGTCGCGATGATGACCTCACCTTGCTGGGCAATTTGATTATTCCAGTAAATTGTTGGTCTGATGGTTTCCAATACTGTTTCCTTTTGAAGAGATTCTTGTGGAATAGCAGTAACAACCTTTTCTGGTAACCCGTAATCGAAATGCTCACCAGTTCGATCCTTGATCTCTATTTCGATCTGTTTAAAACAATCGTAAATCGATTCCACGTACCTTGCCACTTTTTTAATTTCATCGCGCGATAACTCTTCTTTGGGTTCACCAGTAAGGGAATCTAAGACTCGCGTTCTAATGCGCCACGATTGAGTAGCAATTGATGTGAATGCCTTAACGTAAGACTCAGGAATCTCGTATTGTTTCACTCTTCCTGGTACAGGAGAAGATTTTATGAATTCAGTCTCAACATTCGCGAGTTGTTCAGCTAGTCCCTTTACATCTGGAAAATCAATTTTTTGTATTTGTAATTCTTTTGGTATTTTCATATTTAATCCATTCTAATTATCCATATTTCCCTGGGCTAGTTCCAAAACTCCACCCTTTTGCCCGCAGATCCTTTACACGCTTATAATTTTTAACTGAAGGTATGCCCGCTATACTTTTTACGACTTTTTTTGTTATTAGTGAAATCATCCACCCCACTACCCCACCCCAAAATGCCCCACCAATCCAGCCACCACGTCCGTCGGCTGTAATTCCACAGCCTATCAGCGTGCTAACAATCCAAAGGCCATATCCAATCCTAGAAGCTAATTTCTGGGTGTCATTACATGTGTTGCAACAAGGTATAGCAACATCTGTATGACGATAGTTAACTTGTCCATAAGATCTGGTGACTTCGCCATACATTGGAACCTTTATCGGTTTATTTGTATCTGAAGGTTTTTTACCACAAAAATAACAGATCGAATCGACCTCAGCAGCGATCATTACTAGAAGATCCTCATCAATTCGTTTCTTTAGATCGGGATCTCTTACAATTTTACTTGCAAGCCGCATTGACTCTGCTGCAGTCACTACATCATTTTCATTGTTAAAAGCGTCAATGGAAATTCCTCGCAAAACAATTGTAATTGCATCTGAAATATCTATTGTTAGTTCAGAATTCACTCCTTCCTGCGTGGTGAGCTGCGAAATCAATGGCATCATGCTACTTTGAATCATCCCCAATCTCACTTTCGCTTTGTGTTTACTCTCCTGGATGGATTTTAAAGTTTTATAATGAGGATCTAGAATATCACTTCTTAAATTTCCCTCTCCGATTTTGATATTCTTTCGAATACGTTCCCGAACGTCCATTGATGTCGCGAAGCTAAGTATGTTTTTAAGAATAATAAGAAAAGTTTTGTTATCTCCCGTTGCTTTTTGAAATTCCACCATACAATTGAGACAAGTAATAGAAACTTCATCAAATAATTCTGTTTTATGGTGAGAATCATTTCCGTGAAAAAGTTCAAATAGATTTTGGAGAGGAGTGCATTGCTCTATTAATTTACGTGTTAGATCATATCCGCTATTTGGGTTTTTTTCGCAATCCTCAGTGGCTGATTTGATATACTGAAGAATTCGGGTGCGTGTCGGAGCCAACACAAGTTCTGCGGTTTTTTCGACATCATCAAGCCCTTGATGCGTCTCGTTCATAAAGTCGATGTGGACTTTTGCCCAGTTCATCTCCCCTTTTTCAGCGAATCTTAGAGCTACGGAGGCGTTTATCTTATCCAAAGCAAACGGGAGCGTGTCACGCATCCGCCGAGCGAACCCTGTCGTAAGTCTGGGATCGTTTAGAGAGCGAATTCGGGATTTTACCACGTCCCAGACCCTATCATCTATCGCCACTTTTTCCCAATGTGAAAAAGATTCTTTCCAGTAGCCTTTAATCTTAACCTCTCGCTCAGCATCCAGCTCCGAAGAAATGTGATAGAGAGTCCAATCCAAGGCTATTAAGTGAAACATGACCGCAATGTTATGGGAGGCGATATAGTTATGAGCTGGCTCTGATTCCATTCGCATCCAGATGTCATAGGCTGCGCCTGAATCTCCCGAAATGATTGCCTGAATGGCGGGATCCGAGCCACTTTTCCCAAATTCTTGAGGCCAAAACCAAAAAAATTCATCAATCAAACGGTCTTCGGGATCCTTCAACCTCTGCATTGCTTCGCGAATTTGGTCAACTGACGGTGACGGATCAAGAGTATACGCAGCGGCGTTAGCCCCCTGACCATACCCAAGTTCCTCCATCATTTTTAGCTTATCCGCATGTTTCTTGATATCCTTCTCGGAGGCATCAACGGCCAGTCCTGTGATACGAAATGTGTTTTCACGGTAAATATTGATATGAGAGGCTCGAATTAGAGGTTCGCACTCTTTATTTGACGCGCTCGCTAAGTTCTCATCAGAAGTGGTTGCCATAATAAACCTTAATCTCTCTTGCCCGAAAGCTGGAGTTGGCTTGTCTCAATGGAGATAGCTAGATACTCGAATTGATCAAGGGCGGCTGGTGAGATGATAAACGATACAGGATTCCAGCCTCCAGGTAAAAGTTGATCAGGTATATCTATTTCCTTCGTTTGCAGCGAGTCTCCCCACGTAATAAGATCTTCACCCTTTTGGAGTCTTCTCCCCCAGCGTACCTTCATTTTCACTCCGATCAGTAAAACAGACGATGGGTTTCCTAGATTAAGATATACTCTTTGTCCATCAAGGTACGGTTCACATTTGAATATTGAGACAAGTAGGTTTACGGTATTGGTTCGAGTCAGCACATAGCCTCGATCATTCGCTAGGTCAAATTCCGCCGCGGATCCTTCTTCCAAGTTTTTTAATCGGTATTTCAGAATATTGAGTTCGACCTTCAATCTTTCAACATCTGGGTTTGCGGGGGGTTTCTCTTTGGGATTCGGGAGCTCTGCCCGTGTACGCCAAGCAACTTTACACGCCTCCAAGGCACTATCTAGTGCTAGCAAAGCAAGGAAAATTCCGATGACTCCGAGGACGGGCCCAATCCACTTAAACCAATCTTTTTTTACTTTATTCATTTCAGGATTCGTAGGCATAGTCTGCTTATTTTTATGTTCATCAACGGTGCGTGTGTGATTTTTGGGCACAGGGGCAGGACCAATCGATTCTTGAATAGCTTCTATCTTTATTGGGGACTCTTCCGATGCTACTTGGGGAGGGATCGCTTCAGACTGCCCCAATACCTTAGAGTTCTCCAAGGGAGGATTCGACTGCCGAGGACGCTCTGGAGTCGCCGGGGGCAGGGAAATATCAAGTCTGGTTTTTTTCTCCATACGTTCTTTCTACATGCTTATTCCACAGCGCCACAGTTTTACCTGATTAGCATATTTCGTGCGTAACTCAGGCCACTTATTGAAAGCTTCTTCCATCACATCTGCAGCATCCCCCAGTTTTCCAACCTTTTTTAGATCGATTGCGTTCTGGGCCATCTTTTCGGCCGCATCGCGGTTTGGTGAAGAGTGAACGATTCCCAATGCGGATTTAGACATATCCGATTGGTGGGATTTTACTTTGACTGAAACTTTATCGAGGCCTGGCTTCCAAGAATCTAAAGCATTCAGCATTTCCGATGCGTTGGCATAACGCTTACCCGCTTCATAGTCCAGTGCTTTAGCTATGATACTGTCAAGAGCCCGATTCACATCAGGGTTTGTCTCAGAAGCCGGAGGAAACTTGTCCTGAAAGAGATCTTTACTGCCCCATCCCAAATTGCAAGGCAGATTAAACGGGAGCCGATCCGTTAATAACAGATACATGGTGGTTCCGATGGCCCAGACATCGGCCGCACAGGAATCTCCCTTGGACTCTGAAAAGGCCTCTGGGGGCTTAAAGGCGGGAGTTCCGGCAGCAGTCGCAAGTAATGTCAGAGGGTTGACCTTTTTCGCCAATCCAAAATCACTGACTCTAGCTCGCAACCCTTCTGCTTCGTAGCCAACAAGAATATTCTGGGGCTTGATATCGCGATGAACCACTGGGGGACTTTGACGGTGGGCAATCGAAAGACCACGGCAGACCTGCTTAATTAAATCGATGGTGGTCTCGATTGGGATGAATTTTGTTCCATGAGAGTGCCAGAATTGCTCTAAACTGCCCCCAGGAACATTTTCCATTGTGAAATAACCATGCAATCCTTGTCCAGAATCCAGAACATTTGCGTCAAACACTCTGACAATATTGGGATGCCCGATGCGGGAAAGCATAATAGCTTCCCCAAGCATTTCCTCTATTTCTGAAACCGTCATCCCACCGCGTTTAAAGACCTTCATCGCCTGTCTTCCCAAGAAGCGATGTTTAACCCGATGCACTTCAGCAAATGCTCCCTCTCCGAGAAAACGCTCTACTTCGTAAGTTTCTCGAATAATTTGGCCTTCAATCAATAATTTCATACAGTTCTAAATTGTGACACGCAGTTCTTGGTTACTTGCCCCTGATTGGACACGAAGTAACGTGAAACTGCTTGTTTTATGTATGAGTTGGCCATTTTGTCTCTTGATTTACCATACGAATCAGCAGATAAATCGTCAACCCTTCTCGTTTTTAATATTTAGTCGCACTTTTTAAAAGCCCATGCGAATCTATTCCAGCAAACCCGTTTGATTCTAAATGCGCGCGCAGCTTAAGCAAGGCTGGCGCAGAAACTTTATGAACTGCCTGTTTACTAATACCCATCCTCTCGCCAATCTCAGCTAAACTAAATCCGAGTCGGATGCCCTCGATTACACGACGTTCACGAGGGGAGAGCAAGTTCATGACTTCATCCACTTTCGAAGAGGATTCCCTCAAACGGACATTTTTTCGTACATCCTGTGTGGAATCTTTAATTCTTCGGACAAAATCACTCGAATTCGAAGATGCAGCACCCGAGTTAGACTTCCAATCCGGAGCGGAATCTATGCTTTTAGGAAAGATCTTTGCCATGCGCAATTGCTTTGCATATAATGTATTTAAAGCATTCCGGATGACCTTTGCCGCAAATGGAGTAAAATCACCCTTTTTAGGGTTGTAAGCTTTTATCGCACGGTTTAGTGCGATATAAGCTTCTGAAATTGCCTCTTTTGTATCTGTACGAGGAATGTTCGTATATTCCAAAGCAATGACTTCAGCTAAACCAAGATGATCTTCTAAACGGTGTTCGTGATTCTCCAATAGGAGTCTTGATAAAGTGCTTTTGGTTAATTGACGAGTTTTTTCTTGAAGAAGCCCTCTTTACGATTGATTTATTCATACAGTCGTACTGCAAAGATGAAAATTTTGAACCTCGTATTACCCTATATCTATCATGAGGTGATATCGATGCTCGCACCTGTTTTAGAAAAAATTAAGAGTCAAACACTGTCAGGTTGACGTTATTTCTCTTGAATCGTAAATGTATTATATGGGCTTTAAAAAATACCTTGATTGCTGCATCTTCGTAAATCGTTAAGGTTCACATTATCCCTGTCCTGCCGGGAGTTATAAACTTGAATTGCGAGATTGAATATGGAAGTCACACGAACTAAGATCAAACGTAATGAGCGATAAAAAGCGTCTTGATATTTCTTTGCCTCCGAGAATTTCGGATAGCCCAACAAAAAAAGCCTCCATCAAGCAGGAAGAAAAGGTAGTATCTCTAAAAGGTGACGAACCGCCGTTGGTTGTTACATCAAAACCACCGGAAGAGAGAGAAAGCGGGGCTAAAGTCAAAGAGAATCCTCATCTTAACCAACCACCACTAAGCCCCTCAATTCCTCACATTCCACCTCAACAACCATCTGAAAACAGCCAGAAGCAGGATTACGCAAACTCGGAAGGTCCAAAGGAGGCAGGATCGCATGAGACAAAAAGCATAACTCATTGGCTTATGTGGGGAGAGAATGGAAAACCCGGAACTGATGAATTTTCACAATACAAAGTTCCTTTAATTATTTTTGTGCTAATTATTGGTTTGTTTATTTTTTTAGAATTTTTTAACAGTTCTGATAATATGCCCCCATCTCCAGAAAAAGCTGTAATTTCTGAGGAACCACGATCAGCGCAAGAATTTCTTCTTGAAAAAACTCCATTATCAATAAAATCCGAATTACCGGAACAATCCGAATCAAATCTAACACGATCAGCGATGGACTTCGTTATCAAATTCGTCGAGTCTGGGAACACTGGTAGCGGCAATCAACTCTCGTTTTATCATTCACAAGTCGATTATTTTGACTTCGGTGTTATCGGCTTGGACAAAATTCAAGACGATCTTAAAAAATATCAAGCCGCTTGGCCGGAGCGATCTTACGAGATTGTTGCGCAACCAACTCCACTTAATAATAAATGGTCTTCCTGGGTTGTCTCGATTCGATATAAAACTCAAGGGTTTACCGATCGAATGGAAGGCACTGTTTTAAATGAAATTGAACTCATTCAAACAGGGGACGGATTTAAAATATCGAGAGTTAAGTCTGTTTCAATCGAAAGACAAAATTTAGCGCTTTCATCATCTAATTTAGATTCAGCATTTACACAGCATCAAATAGTAGATTTTGTGATACGTTTTATTAAATCTTCGGATCTTTCTTCCCCAGAGGAAGAAACTTCGTTTTACTCGGATCAAACCATCTACTTCGATAATGGATCCGTACTAAAGGACTATATTCTGCGAGATATTATCGACTATCGAGCGCGCTGGCCAGTTCGAAGCTATACTGTGGTGGAAAAACCAAGTGTCTTTAGGTCAAATATCGTTAATGACCTCTACATTTGTTATGTGCCCATTACTTATAATGTGTCTGACGGAAAAAGAACTAAGCAAGGAGAGGTTTTAAACTACATAGGAATAAAGCCCCAACAAAACGGATACTCTATTTCTTTTATAACAACGAAGAAAATTAAATAGCAAGGAATTCGTTAAAACCATTTAGATAAATCTATCCAATACTCTTTAAAATTTCTTAGATTTATTAAAATTACTCCCATAATCTGATCAAAATAATACCAACCCAGCACGGCAATAAATAATAGAGCAAATATGGAAAGATAAATAAGGCCCTTCGAGAATGGCTTTTTTATTTTACGAGGTATTTCTTTTACGTCATGCGCCATCAACTTGGAAGTTTTCCGCTCACAAACAACCCTTACTCTCTGCTCTAGGCGCCCTAGAGCGAAGTCGAGATCTTCTTCTACGCTCAAGGGGTTTGATCCTGTTTTTCGATAACGTCTGAACTGCGGCGGACTCTGATTTCGATGCGACGACGCTCAGCCGAATCACCTTTGTTGGTCCCGCTGGCCAACTTATCCACAGGCTCAATCATCTGGCCGGCGGAGAGCGGGAGAATTTTTACATCCTTAAACTTGCCGCTTTCAATGAGAAGCTTTGCTACAGAAACCGCCCTCGCCATACCAAGGCCATTGTTGTCCGATGCTATCATCTCATTTCCGCCTAGATGGCTTTGAATCACTGGAATGAGAGTTTGGTCCAGATTGGACTTCATTCCATAAATAGGCTGCTCGTCAGTATGTCCAATTACCTCCACGACATCCGTTCCATACTCGTCGATTATTTGGGTCAGCCGATCAGTGATGTCTGTTTGAAGTTTTTCGCCAAACACCTGCGTTAATTGCGAGCTGCCAGCTTCAAAGTAAAAACCTTTACTTTCAGAAAGATTCATAAATGGGGGCCATCCATCGTTTTTTCGCTTCCCCCCATTTGATCTTTCGGCTCTGAGTTTGCGTCCTGCGGCTACGTCTTCCATCGTTTGATCCATATTTCCACCGCTTTGGCTCATAAGCTGCTGGAGGTGGGCCAAATCCTTTTCTAGCAACTTTTCCTTTTCCTCTTCACTTTTTACCGAAGGATAAAGACGCTGTGCGGTTTTGTTGATCTGTGAGCCTTTATCCTTTGTGAAAGCCCTAAAATCTTTGGTGAAGTGGGTTGAGAACTCCTCCGAGCTTATGTTTTCGGGATAAGCTTTTCTCAGGTCTGGTAGGCAAGCCTCTATCGCAGGGAATAGATCAGGATGATCTTTGGAAAAGCGCACGGTCTCCTTGAACCTTTTTGACTGAGCAAAGAGCAACAGAAGCAGGCAAAAGAGAGTCAGGAGGATGACTTCGGCTAAAGAAAGCCCTAAAATAACGCCCGACCGATAACTTTTTTCGTCCTTATCAACAGAGGATTTCATCGCGGCGCTTCGATTTGATCGACGAGCTTAATTAAGGATTGCCCGACCTTCTCTGTGTACCGGTTAGATTTGTTCAATTGCGTTTCCATCTCCGCGTTGTGCCTTTCCATAACACCGACTGCATTGCCTAAGGTCGCCGAGGTACGTTCAATTCCGCTGATGATGGCTTCCTGCTTCCCTTCCACGACACTGAAGAATTTTCCTGAGTCAACCAAACACTTGGCAAGCTGTTCCTGCTGAGAAACTAGGGTTTTGAGAGCTTCACTAGATTGATTTTGTTGCGAAGCGAAGGAAGAACTACGTTCAGCAATTTTGTCTACCTCGGTAGCCAGTGCCGAGCAATTTTGGGTCACGACTTTTGCTGCGTCAGCCATGATTTTGGCCTGCTCACGAAAGGTCTCCATTTCTTGTTTCATCCCTTTGGAGTGCTCCTTGTGAATTTCCTCCATGGTCTGCCGCACCGCGTTGGGAAGAACTCCCAGCTCTCTAGTGCAATCGTGGAGGATTCTGGAAAGATCTGAAGCGCTCTTTGCTAGATCCGCCCTGGCCACATGCTCAATATCCGCTGGATCCACGCGCATCTGGGCCATCATAACGCGCAGAAATACCCCCACAATGGTTGTTGCCAGTGCAATCCCGAAATTTTCAATAATTTTTTCAATTTCCTGACCCTGAGTCCCGAATAGGTATAAGGCCATCGCTAGTGACACCATTGTAAAGAGAAACCCCATGAAATAGAGATTATCACCGGCTTGATCCTCGCGAATACCGTAAGGCCTGAAGTAACAAAAGAAGGCATAAAAAAACATGATCGACACTGGGAAGACTGTGATTAATACCTGAGACCAACCAAAGACGCCTTTGCCAATAATAATGGCGACAGCACCAATAATAAAGCAGGCCGCAAACCCCCATTTAGCAAAGGTGTTCAGGTGCTCACTATACTTGTTCTGATTGATCATTTTTTCCCTAGTTAGAAATTTGGTCCAGATCGCAAACGTCCCCGTTCCATCTGCTAAAGAGCTCCGTCCAGAGGTGCTGAAGCTTGAGGCGGGTCTCTTGGCTTTCTCTGGAAACAATCCATGGGTGAACTTTTATGCCGCGCATATCCAACACCTTCGATTGCATGTATCGGGAAGACATGACCTGATCAGGTGTTAGCAGTCCTTTGTAAAATGAAATTTCAGGGGTATTCTGCATAAAATCAGAGACCACCACCAAATGCCTCCCCGCCCAATGGTTCTCTTGATCGGGGTTCTCTATTGAGGCGATTAGCTTAGCATCCTGCAACGAGGAAATCACCACTGACTGGATGGACTCAATAATGGGGGAAGTTGGAGCGTCGGGGGATAGGAATGCTTTTTCCAAATAGCCCAGCAGGGGCTTTTCAAATTGAGATTCTCTCTTTTTTTCAAGCATCTTCGTATTGGAGGTAATGCCGTATTTTTCATCAATGGACTTCTGGCCGTCGGCTTTGAACGACATTGGGTTTTTAACAGGCTTTGGTGTGATCGGCTCAAGTAACCGTTCTTGGATGTGACTTACGGCGTAGAGTTCAACACTGCTTCCCGCTGGAGCTTCCAAGAGGACCTGCCTAAACTTTTCTCGGATCGCCCCCTTGGTGATAGGGGAAAGCGTATCGGTGAGGTCAAACAAAAAGACAATCCGGCCTGTAACCTTATCCCCCGATGCTTTTTTGGAAACAAAGATCCCAAATGCCCCAAGGACAATTGCGACAACAACGACCAATGCCACGATGGGCCAAATCGAGGATGGCTTGGCAAACGGATCTTTCACGACTGCGCATCCGTGATTGACTTATATTCCTTGAGAAGAGCGTCGTGAACATCGATCACCTCTTTGGAAGCCTTGGCTTCGAAAGACTTAATCTGATCAATTACCTCTCGCACCTCATTGTTGTTATAACGAGCTTCAATGACGGGAACTTCTACAGATTGGTGGGACCAGCGGTGGCTTTTCCAATAAGAAGGGGAGGTTTCCTTGCGATGGCGCTCGTTTTCCTGCCGGTAAGAGAGCAGTAAGTCATTGCAATGCAACTCAAGGTCCTTGAGATGGCTAAAAAACTTTGTCATTTCTCCCTGATAGTGGGAAAGGATCTGCTCCTGAGACTGGAGACGTGTAATGTAGTCGTCCTTTAAGGAAATAATGGATCCCTGTGCTTGTTGTTTTTCGTTACCGATAATCGAAGACAGGTAGTCGCTCTTTAAACGATAATCTTCCGTGGCTTCGGCATAGGTCACACTGACTCGGCTGTATCCAGGAATGGGATCTTTCAGAGTAAAGAATTTCCACACCATAAAGCCGGCCAAGCAAATATTTCCAGCAAACATGATAAGAGTTTCGACCTCGCGAAAAAGGAAGGGGTTGGCAAAAACACCCTGGAGACACAAGCTCATCGTATCTGTCTTGACCGTCTCATCGGTTGCTAGAGACAGTTCAGATATTTCGCGGAAATGCGCGACAAAGAGATTTGAGCTGATGATGAGAATAAAGGAGATCAGTGCAAAAATAGCCCAGAGAGGCTTCCATTTTCCATGCATGGCTCTTGGAAGCAACCCCCGTCCGCAAGCATAGCTAAGTGCCGTGGTAATAAATGAAATCATAAAGGCCGTTACAAATCCGCCAATAAGCCCCGCTTCAGACCCCATTGCCAGAAAAACTGCGTTTACTACCAATTCAAATAAGGCAAAGATGCTCAGTAGCGCAATTGCAGAGAGAGAAGACCCACCGCTTTGACAAGGACGATTAATCTGGTTTTCCTTACAGAAGGAGTCGAGATGTGATTTTGCCAATCTGAGATGGTTGATGGAAAGATGTAGACGATTGATACCGCTTTTGATCTTCTCGCGCATTTGCGAGATGGTGTCTTTCACTTCGACGTCGAACGCCTCAAGACATGAGTCAATGTGCAACGTAGCGAGGCGTTGACGAAATGTGTCCACCTCAAACAGAAATGATGTTTTGGCGTTTTCGCTCTCTGTTTCCATAAAATGGATAATGCGTCTCTCAATCTCGTCAGGTTCAATGCTATTTTCTCTAGGGAGATTTTCGTTACCGCGTTTTTTTGCCTCCTCCATGATCGTTAGAGAGCGTTTAATTGCATCACGGTCTAGCTTGGGATATCGAGATGGTGAATCTTTCCGATAAGGGGAATTCGATAGACCAAAAATCCATTTAAAAAACTTCACTAGATATGACTAGCAAGTGAGATATGTTCATCAACACTTATATTTAAATATTAGACTCAAATTTGAGTCGCGACCTCATAAAACCGCCAGCCTTCTACTGAATTTTTTATTTATTTTTCCGGCTCTTCACGGATTTAGGGGGAGTATTTTAGGGTTTTCATGGAATTAAATCGGGAATTTGTGTAGTTGAGAGTGATGAAAAGCAATGAATTTTTTAAGGAGCTGTTAGGAATCGCGTTACCCTGGGAAGTGGAGAAGGTGGATTTGA
>CAMCSM010000064.1 GCA_945877805.1 Methylacidiphilum caldifontis
GCATTAGAACTGGAGGGGCAGCCCCGACAGGTCGGGGCTGCCTTCCCCGTCCGATGAGGCACAGAGCCTGTGCCCCTCCATTTTTTATCACCATTTTGGTGATATCGTTTGCGAGGTATATCCATTCCCAATGCAAGAAATGGGTTTAAAGTCATACAAAACAGGATCTTTTTCCTGAGTCGGGAAGACAATCGGCGATCCCCCTTGGTAATTTATCAATAAACATAATTATTTTTAATTTCGACGAAAATAAAAGAAGCGGTAGACTAAAAGGATGAGGGAGCGTAAATCGATTCGATTAATCTTCGGATTACCATTTTTAATGGTCGCTCTTCTCTGGGTATTTAGTTTGTCTGAAAGCATGGAATTATTGGAATGGAAGACCGTCGATTATCGATTTCGGCTTCAATCTCAATTGACCTCTCATCCTCAGGTCGATCATCTTCTTTTGATTCCAATTGATGATGCGACGACCGATGTTTTGGGGCGCTGGCCCTTTCCTCGTCGCTATCACGCAAAGATGATGGAGGAATTGACGGCGTACACGCCCTCCGTGGTGGCGTGGGATATTCTTTTTGTTGATCCAGACCAGAATTTAGAAAATGATAAGCTCTTATCTCAATCGATTCGTGGATTAAAATCATTTGTGAGTGGCTCCGTCACGGCTTATCGAACCGCAGAACAGAGTCAGGGATTGACGAAGCCCTTCAAAAATGTGATCGGGGATCGTCAAGGATTAATGAATTTCGAACAGGCGCAGATCCCTATTCCCGGGTTAACTGAGGGGGGATATTTTGGGTTTGTGAATTGCGATCCGATGTCGGATGGCGTTCGACGATTTTTGCCAATGATCGTTTCCTGGAAAGGGGAGATCTACCCCTCTTTTACGATTCAAGTTGTTCTTCGAGACCGACAAATCAACCCCGATGAAGTGACGGTGATTTTAGGGAAAGAGATCGTCATTCCCGCAAGCGCAACAGGTCCTGAAATTCGAATACCAATTAATGACGAGGGAAAGCTGCTTTTGAATGAGCGATGGAAATTTAATGAGTGGGAACTGATTCCGTACCATGAGCTGACGAAGCTCATGGAAGAGAAGAAAAATCATCCCGAGCGCCCTGTTGCTGCTTTAGATTTGTTGCGAAATTCAATCTGTCTTGTTGGACTTGGGGCAACGGGGTTAGGTGATTTTGGAGCGACCCCTTTAGATGCCTTTACTCCCTTGATGAATATGCATTTGAATGGAATTAATAATATTTTAAAGTCTGATTTTGCGAGGCCGATTGATCGGTGGATTCAATATCTGTTTTTTTATTTTGCTTATTTATTTTTGACCTTTGTGATGGTTCGGCTTCCATTTTATTCATCGATGGGGATCAGTTTTCTCTTCTTTCCGGTGCACCTCCTCCTCTCCGTTTTTTTGATCATTTATGGGTCAAAGATTATTTTAATCGCCGGTCCTATAGTGGGAATCGCGTTGACGATGTTTATTGTCATGAATTATCGTTATCTCAAAGAGGAGAGAGAGAAGCGACGGATCAAGCGATCCTTAGGGGCTTATTTATCTCCGAAGATTATGCAGGAAGTTTTGAGTCATCCTGAGGGAGTTCAATTGGGGGGAAGTAAAAAAGAGATCACCGTTCTTTTTTGTGATTTAAGAGGATTTACTCATTACTGTGAAAAGAGACCGCCCGAGCAAGTGCTAAAACTGCTCAATGAATATCTTCAGTTAATGACCGATGTTATTATGAAGCATGAAGGGACATTGGATAAGTATATTGGGGATGCGATCATGGCATTTTGGGGGGCGCCTCAAGAGCAAGCAGACCATGCTGAAAAAGCGGTTGCGGCCGCAATCGAGATGAGATATGCGTTGGCTCAATTACGATCCAAGCAGGAGGAGGAGGGGGAGGAATTATTTGAGTGTGGCATCGGGATTCATACGGGAGATGCGGTGGTTGGGAATACAGGATCGATTCGACAAATCAACTATACGGCGATCGGAGCAACGGTGAATATGGCGGCAAGGCTGGAGGCGATGACGAAAACGATCGGGGTTCGGATCTTGATCTCGGAATCAACGAAGAACCGAATTTCAGATGAGTTTATGATCACACCCCATGGAGAAGTGACGTTGCAAGGATTTTCTGAATCGATAAAAATATTTAGTGTTTCCCCCGTTCGATATCAATGGAGCAAATACCAGGAACCGGTTCCGAGAAACTATGAATAATCGCCGATTCTTCATTATGTTCTAGATTAAATGCGCTCTTGCATCTCCTTGATCGACAAGGCAGAAACCGCCCGTGGATTAAAATCGGAGGCGAAGGCCTCTTGCGCCACTCCCAGATTCCACTCTTTTCGGTAGGCCTCCTCAATCCCCCGTGCGAGATCTTGAGGGTCGACCGCTTTGACGATCACCCCCGCCTCCAATCGCTCCACCCAATCAGAGACCCCACAGCTTTCGGTGATCACGAGCGGTCTCCCGCAAAGCGTGACCTCCACTCCCGCACGATTAAACTCATCAAAACGAGAGGGCACCACCACGAGTCTTGATCGCGTAATTTCAATTTGAAAGGCCTCCGGCTTGAGGGAGCCCAGCCAATGGATCGGAAGTCCCTCCCCCTCTTTTTTGAGAACCGCCTCATAGCCATCACGGCTCGTCGATCCCCCCGCAATTGAAAAAATCCACTCCGGATACTTGGGATGCAGGATTTTAACCGCACGAATAAAGTCGATCACCCCTTTTTTTTCGTTCAAGGCCCCCGCACATAAAATTCGATTCGGATCCGCTCCCACAGGAATCGGACGCAAGTGCCTTAAAAAGGAGATCGCCAAATTCGGCGGCACGATCTTGACATGCGGATTCGTAATTCCATAGATCTCTCGTATCGTTCGCATCACCAACGGGGAGTGCACTTTCACAAGATCGGCCCGATTTAAAACATGTTGAAATGCCTTCAACAACGCAAAACGAGGTCGTCCCTCAACAAAGGAATACCGCAAAGAAAAAACGGAAACCATCCACGGCGGGAGCTTGCGAAATCGACTTAAAACAGAGACCACCAATCCGTCCGGTTCTTCACACTGGGCCTCAATACAATCAAACGGTCCATACTTCTTGAGAAACACGGCAAGATCATAGGCGTCGGAGGCCAATTTACGATGGGGGGTCAGCCACTTCAATACTCGATCGGCAATCCAAAAAAGCTTCCGTCTTTTCCATCGTGGGGTCACGATCACACGAATTCCCCCCAATGCTCTCTCTTCAAAATAACCGCGAACATCGATCGCCTGAGATAAAACCGTCACTTGATACCCTAACTCCTCGTAGGCCTGAATCCGCTGTAACTCCGGGCCCCCTTCATTCCCAAAACGGCGGGACTCCTCAACTAACCAACGACTGATAAATGCGATCTTCACCGAGTCAGCTTGACATAAATGAGAAAGATTCACCACCAAGAAATGATTTGATGCGAGAGGTCACTTGATTTAAAATAGCTTGTATGACATTCCATGAGAAAGTCGCCGAAGTTTTAGAAATTTCTCCGGAGAGACTCGAGATTCCGTTACAAAACATCGATCGATGGCTTTCCAAAAATGCCGATGCTCCTCATCGGCTAAATGAATGGCAGAGGATAATTCAAGAGGCACAAACCTCCCCTCAATCTTTTCAGAAAATGTTACAACTTCTTCGTTCTCCTTCAGAAACCGCACTTCATTTAAAAAGTTATACTCCCTTTCATGGTATCTTGACCCGAGAAGAGCGCCGCTCTACGATTGAGTCATGCGCCTTTCGTCATTAAAACATCTCATTGATGCTGCTAAGGCGATTTCCTCCTGTCAGCGTGTTATCATTCTCGGATCCTCTGCCTTTCTTCCTCTTTTTCCTGATTTAGGTGAAAAAGACCAAATTTTAGAGACCTCTTTTGATGCGGATCTTGTGATTGAACCGTGCGATGAGTTGACCGCAAAAATGCTTCACGAAGCGATTGGAGAAGGAAGTCTATTTGGGGCCCAAAATGGCTATTATATTGATGTTTTACGACCTTCCATCAAGGAGACACTTCCTGCAGGATGGAAAGAGCGACTTCAGGCGCTTCCCGGTTATTCCTTTGTTTTTTTTCCCGATCCTTATGATCTTTGTCTTGTGAAGCTTAAAACGGGCAGAGAAAAAGATCTTCAGATCGTTCAACATCTTTTACAGACTAAAAAAATAGAGAAATCTATTTTGAGAGAACGATTTAATGCGACTCCTTTTTTAGAAAAAGAGGTTCTTGCTATTGCAGAACGAATTGAAAAACTAGGCCTCTCATGAAAATTCTTGTGACGGGGATGATCTCTTGCATGGGTGACGCCGCCTATTTGAATCAGGTGACGGAATACGGCCGTCGACGAGGAAAACAAATCCACGTTTTTGATGCCGTTAAAGAGTTCACTAAAGATGGTCGCAAGCCCCTCGAACGCCTTCTCGGGACCACCGATTATGTCTTCGAACTCACCCGCGAGCGGGAATACGAAAAAATCGGATTTCTCATCCAAAAAAATAAACTCGAAGAGGTCATCATCCGTGCCCCCGCAACAATCGAGTGGAACCGAATTAACCGTAAGTTTAAAGACTCTCGAATCATTAAAGAATTCATTAATCCCGATTGTATCGTCACCCTCATCGAGGCCGAATGGGCGATTAAAAAACGGATCGAGTCGATGGATGAAAACGACCCCTTTCTCCGCGCACTCAAAGCCCGAAAACATACGCTTTACGATATCCTCTCTTGGATGAACGAAGAGGTCTCCCTTTCTGAGGATTGGGCGAAATCGATGGGAATCCCCCACTACGTCATTGCGGTCAACGAACCCCCCCATGCCCTTTATACCTTAACCGTTCAACCGAACCCGTGGGTCGTTTACGCCAGTTACAGCATGACCTACGCCACTCCCGATAAGCGACTGATCGTCAACGAGGTCATCGAGAAACTCCGCGACTATGCCGTTGTCATCGATCCTCAAACCGTCGAAATCGGCGGCGATTTCGAATCGGATATCGATCGAGAAGTCATCTATGCCTACACCGTTCATCGCGATCTCCATTGGTACGTCGGTAAAGTCCACGCCGTTGTTGCGATTCATCCCTACCCCGAACGCCCTCCGTTAAGTGCTGGGATGATGGATGAACTGGGACATGCCCGCGATTATCTCAAAACTCGCTATATGATCTTTCCGAAAGGATTCTCCCCTTTCACCACCGACAGCTATATCGAAAAAGGCCATCTCTTTGAAAATCCGGAGGATTTCTTCGCCCACATTGAGACGGTCGATGGCCGCAAAAAATTCGAAAGCTTCAATCTCGAACCGGAATCGAACGCCATAACCTAGCCGAAGAAAAAAACTGTCGGTTTCCTCTGCGGTGAATCCTCGTTTGTATTTTGTGTTCTTTGCGTTCTCTTGCGGCTAAATTTATTGATTAAGGGGTCGAGGGGATCGAAAGGGCTTTTGTTTTTTCTAGAAGGAAGGAGCGATTCACCGCATTTAAATAGGCGCGAGCGCTCGATTCAATCACATCCGTGGAAGCCGCCTTTCCTCCCACGATTTCCCCATTGCCAAAATTCACTTTCAAAGAGACCTCGCCAATCGCATCGTGACCTTCGGTCACGGCACGAACGAGATATTCCACTAAATGCCCACTCTTTCCGGTCAATCGATCGATCGCCTGCATCGCTGCATCCGCCGCCCCATCTCCTGTTCCGGCATCCATCAAAACCTCATCCCCTTTGCGGAGACGAATCGTCGCCGTCGGAATCTGGCCGATTCCAGTGGAGACATGCATATATTCCAACGAAAAGGTCTCTTGCACTTCATTGATCTGATTATCGACTAAAGCGATCAAATCATCGTCATAAACAAATTTCTTCTTATCGCCGATCGTCTTAAACTCCACAAAGAGACGCTCAACCTCCTCTTTCAAAAGCTTGTACCCCAAATGCTTTAACCGCTGCTCCAACGCATTCCGTCCACTGTGTTTCGTCAACGGCAACTCCGTCTCCCCCCATCCGATCTCAGTCGGATCCATGATCTCATAAGTCTCCCGTTTCTTAATAATTCCATCTTGATGAATCCCTGAGCTATGCGCAAAAGCATTCTCCCCCACCACCGCCTTGTTGCGTTGCACCATCAATCCCGACATCCGAGCGACTAATCGGGAGGTCTTAACGATCTCTCGATGATTCAATCCCAACTCGTAATCTTGATAGTAATCCTTACGCGTCTTCATCGCCATGACCAACTCTTCGATCGCTGCATTTCCTGCCCGTTCTCCAATCCCATTGATCGTCCCCTCAATCTGACGCGCCCCCGCCTTGATCGCCGCTAAGGAATTCGCCACCGCTAATCCTAAATCATTGTGACAATGCACACTAATAATCGCATTGTTGATATTCTTGACGTTGGCAAACAACGAGCCAATCAAATTCCCAAACTCCTCAGGAACGGCATAACCGACGGTATCCGGAATATTGACCGTCGTTGCCCCCGCGGCAATCACCGCCTCCGTCACTCTCGCTAAAAAATCAGGCTCTGTCCGCGAGGCATCTTCCGGAGAAAACTCCACATCCTCAACGAAACTCTTGGCAAGCTTCACCCCCTCCACCGCCATCCGAATAATTTCATCCTGGGCCTTTGCCAATTTGAATTCGCGATGGATCTTTGATGTCGCTAAAAAAACATGGATACGTCCCCGTTTTCCGGCCGGCTTCACGGCATGAGCAGCCGCCTCAATATCTTTTGCCACACAGCGGGCCAAACCACAAATCTTCGATCCTTGAATCTCCGTCGCAATCTGGCGGACCGAATTAAAATCCCCCTCACTGATCACTGGGAACCCAGCCTCAATCACATCCACTTGCAAACGCTCTAATTGACGCGCCACCTCAAGTTTTTCACGAGGGCTCATACTTGCGCCAGGGCACTGTTCGCCGTCGCGTAAGGTCGTATCAAAAAGAATAATGCGATTGGACATAATTTATAATCTTCAAAATCAGAGTTCACAATCGAATCCGAGGACTCTCTTTAAACTCCATTCATTTTATTTAAAAACCCATCGCAGAGGCATCCCTATAGACCGTTCGACCTGAGAATGACTCTCAAATCAAACGACCTATTGGGAAAACCGATACTCTGCGATTATTCGTAAGAGGCTTGTGCCCCTTTAATATCCCGTTTTTCAATCCAAGACATTAATCCACGTAAACGCTTTCCTGTGACTTCGATCGGATGTTTTTCACCCTTCGCCATCAGCGCCTTATAAGTCTTCTTGCCCCCCTTTGCTTCCGCGATCCAACGCTTCGCAAATGTGCCATTTTGAATCTCTTTGAGCGCCTTCTTCATGTTCGCTTTCACGCGAGCATCGACAATGCGAGGCCCGACATAAACATCTCCCCACTTCGCTGTATCAGAGATCGAGAATCTCATTCCGGAGATTCCGGCTTCAAAGATCAAATCAACGATGAGCTTCAATTCATGCAAACATTCAAAGTAAGCCATCTCCGGTTGATATCCGGCTTCGACCAAAGTCTCATATCCGGCTTGAATCAAGGCGGCGGTTCCGCCACAAAGCACAGTTTGTTCCCCGAAAAGATCGGTCTCGGTCTCCTCCTTGAAGGTCGTCTCAATGACCCCTCCACGAGTTCCCCCGACCGCTTTCGCCCAAGCCAAGGCGATCTGTTTCGCCTTCTTGGTATGATTTTGATAGACCGCAATCAAGGCAGGAACTCCCTTCCCTTCCCGGAATTGACGACGCACGAGATGACCAGGTCCCTTGGGGGCGACCATGATGACATCGACGTTCTTCGGGGGGACGATCGTCTTGAAATGAATTGCAAAGCCGTGTGAGAAGAGCAGCGCTTTTCCGGGGGCTAAATTCGGCTCGATATCTTTGTTATAAACATCAGGGATCGAAAGATCGGGCACCGCCACAAAAATCACATCGGCCTTACGAACCGCTTCGGCGGTTTCAAAAACGGGGAATCCCTTTGCTTTCGCAACGGCGATCGATTTACTCCCTTTATAAAGACCAATAATGACCGTTAAGCCACTTTCCTTCATATTCAAAGCGTGGGCATGTCCTTGGGAACCGAACCCGATGACCGCACATGTTTTTCCTTTGAGAACCTTCAGGTCCGCATCTTTTTCACGATAGATTTTAGCTGCCATACTCTTTTTTCCTCTCTTTGTTTCTTCTGTTGATCTGCATCACGGTCTCCCGCTGCAGCTCGTTTTTTCATATTAAAAGGTTTCTCTTATCGACGCGGAAGAGCGACTTGCCCGGTGCGCGTTAACTCCAAGATTCCGAAGTTATCCATCAAATCGATAAATTTTTCATTCTTGCTCTCATCCCCTGTCGCCTCAATTGTTAGGCTATGCGGCTGCACATCGACGATCTTCGTTCGAAAAATATCACAGAGCTGCGTAATCTCCGCCCGCGTTTTGCTATCGGTCTTCACCTTGACTAAAATCAACTCCCGATCGACATACTCCCCTTGACGAAAATCGATCAGCTCAATCACATCGACCAGCTTGTTCAGCTGCTTCGTCACTTGATCCAAAACCTTATCATCCCCACGGACCACAATCGTCATCCGCGAAGTTTTATCGTCATGGGTCGGAGCAACGTTTAAAGAGTCGATATTAAAGCCGCGTCCGCTGAAAAGCCCGGCAATACGGGTCAAGACCCCAAATCGATTCTCGACGAGAACCGAGATTGTATGCCGCATCGGCTTTGTTCGCTCTTTCTTTAATTTATCGTACATATCATTTCATCCACTTTGATTTTATTCAGAAAATAAAAAACCCCCGAGTCATCAGGCTCGAGGGTGAAATTTTCCAAAGACAAAAACCTTCACCCCGCACCTTAAAGGACGGCCACGAGAAGAAGATTTCCTACGGAGAACATAGAGGCAAAGCTATCGATTCCGCCAAATCCGTCAAATCTTTTTTGGGTTCTTACCATTTTAACTTTCTTGAACGGATCTGTGGTTAAATCATCTGCTTTTTTTCGATTTCCGGATTCAAAAATCGAGCTAAGTTCATCCATGCTCTGGATTCTGATTGCCCTTGGAATTCTTTTCCTTCTATTTAAGATGGCTCAATTTCGTGGCCTTCTTTTTGGCTGTGTTCTGACTGCTTTTATTGTTTTTCTTTTCCTTCTCTCCCGATTTCATCTTCGCAAGAGCGCGGTTCTTTTAGGAGCCCTTTTTTTTACGGCAATTCTTCTCAGTTTTTTGAGCGAGTTCCTCAAATCGAGAAAGAAATAATTTCCGGATGCAACTCCCTCTTCCTAAATTAGAATGGCTGCAACGCCGCGAAATCCATCGCCAGCGCGCCGCTCAATGGACCCTCCCCCATCGAGAGCGTCGACTCCGGCATGAGCCGCATCCGATCAACGATTTCCTCTTCGACTACTATAGCTTCCGCCCCTCTCTGCTCGAACGCTGGAGCCCTGGGTGGAGTCTCCCCCTCGAAGGAGCCACACTTGCAGATTTTCCTGCGAGTGAAGGGTGGATCGAAACCGATCACGCTCTTAAACTCTCTCTGGGCTCCTTTCCTCGCCATCGTCTCGACTCCTTCCGTTGGATGATCGAACTGCTAAAAATCACTTTGGAGCGTCCCCCTCAATTCACCTGTTACGGACTCCATGAATGGGCGATGGTTTATAAAATTAATCAAACCCGTTACCCTAGCGTTCCGTTGAGAATGACCCCCTCCGCTCTTTCGGCCTTTATCGAATCCCAAACGATCTGTTGCACCCATCACGATGCCTTTCGGTTTTATACCCCTGAGGCCAAACCGTTGAATCGACATCAGCCGAGTAAAGCCAATCGACTCGATCTCGAACAGTCAGGTTGCATCCATGTGACGATGGATCTCTATAAATGGGCGCACAAATTTTATCCTTGGACCCCCAGCGACCTGATTCTGGAAGCCTTCGAGCTTGCGATCGAGAGCCGTCAGATCGATATGAAGGCGAGCCCCTACGATCTTAGTCAATGGGGTTTAACGCCGATAAAAATTGAAACCGTCGAAGGGAAATCGGAATACATTGAGGAGCAGCGCAAGATCCATCTTCGAGGAATCCCGATTCGCCAAAAACTGCTCGATTTTTATCAAACCATGAATCAGGCTCTCTCCGTTGGAAGCGGAAATAATTTTAATACGGAGGGCGGAGGGGTCGAACGGGGCCTGTACTCATGAAAAAGAAATTTAAAATCATGATATTAGTGGTCAGTAGGAAGCAGCCGAAAAGCCTATTGAAATTAATCGAATCTGTTCAAGAGACCGCTCGTAACAGAGATCAAATCGGCTTGCTGATCTATCTCGATGATGATGATGTGCCGAGTCAGGAGATGATTCGACAGAATGCCAGCAAATTTACTATTTCTGTCCGCTGTGTGACCGGATTGAGGAAGGCCTCTTGGTTATCAATGTATAATCTTCTTTTTTTAGATCAAGAGTGGGAGGCAGAGATCTACGGCTACGCAACCGATAAAATGCAGTTTAAAACTAAAGAGTGGGATCTCGCTGTTTACGGCTGTTATCAAGAGAGTAAGAGCTCTTTGTTGATGGGTTACCCTTTTGATTCACGGCACTGGGGGATGGTCGCGGCCATCGGATTTGTGAGTCGTCAATGGATTGAATGTATCGGGACTATTTTCCCTAGTTTGTTTCCCTATTGGTTTGAGGATTTATGGATTAGTCAAGTCGCGGAGATGGCTGGAAATAAGTGCATTATTCCGGTTTTTGTCGAGTTTCCACTCGCAGGACACGATCGAACGGCTCGCTTTGAAAATCATATTTTTTGGCATCAATACTATATTCATCGACTCCCGGATCGGATTGAAGATTCGATCAAAATATTAACCGCTATTTACGGAAGCAGAAGCAAGATCCCTCCGGAGGCAATCGAACATTTAACTCTCTGGGCTAAACAACAGCTCAAGTTACTGCTCGATATCATCCCCCATGAGATCGAAGAAACCGAAAAAAACAGATCAGGATCGCAATCGCATACGATTAAAGAGGCGGTCGAGGAAATGCAAAACAATCTTTACATGGGGAAAACCTGTCTCGAAGTAGTGGCTAGGGACTATCCGAATCTTTATCCGATAATCAGCCAAGAAATAAAAAATTATCTTTGTAAGCTGATCGATGAGTTAAAGACGATTCATCTTCAGCCCGAAACTTATTTTTCAAAGGCATCGATTCCCCCATCGGATAAACCTGCGGCAATAAATTTCTCCCTCAAAGAAACGGCCTGCATTTATTTAAGAAAGCGAATCTTGGAAGCTCTTGAGAGAGAGCGAGTGGAGCAAAGTTATTTCCTTTTTGAAACCCTCTTATTGGCAAGCGATTCCCAAGCATTATTAGGGCTCATTGAGGAGACCTTTAATTTTCTTTCAGAAAGCCCTCAATTTGAGAACTATGTTAAGATTCAGGCCGGATATGAATATGAAAATGCGCTCGCAAGACCGCTCCTTGCGGTAATAAAAAACAATAGAAAAAAAATCCGCGCCGATTTTAGTTTATTGAGAGAATTTGCGATCGAAGGGGGGGTATTCCGTCCTCAGAATCTCAGTTTCTTGATCTCAACGGTTCCCGATCTTGTCTCTTGCTGCTTAGAGAAAGGGGGGAGAGAGGAGAGAGGATAAACCCAGATCATGCAATAGGAATCGGTTTACCTCTCAAAAGATACTACCAAAATGGTGATAAAAAATGGAGGGGCAGTGGCTCACTGCCTTCCCCGCAGCCCGAGGCAGACGGCGTCTGCCCCTCCAGTTCTAATGCAAGATATGGGATAAAATGCACCCGTTGGGATTCGAACCCAAAACCTTCGGCTTCGGAGGCCAACACTCTATCCAGTTGAGCTACGGGTGCTTTTAAATGGGAAGTAACCTAAAATCATGAATTATTGCACGCGAGGGCGAATCTCGTGCCGTTTCATAAACTCTTTTGCCAACTGACGATAAGACTGGGCGCCAATTCCTGAGGGATCATAAGTCGTGATCGGCTTTCCGTGACTCGGAGCCTCACCGAAACGAATCGAGCGCGGAATAAAGGTTTTGTAAACCTTATCCCCCATATGACCACGGACATCTTCAACCACCTGACGTGCTAAATTTGTTCGCGCATCGTACATCGTGAAAACAATTCCATCCAGGAGCAGCGCGACCCCTTCGTGTCCTCGGACATGTTGAATCACCTCAATAATTTTACTAAGCCCTTCAAGCGCAAAATATTCGCACTGCAGCGGCACGAGAACCGCATCCGCAGCTCCGAGCCCATTTCCCATCAGAATGCCTAGAGAAGGGGGGCAATCGAGTAAGATCACATCAAAGTGAAGGGAGTCCCTCTGGGCATCGACGATTTTTCGCAAATGATACATCGGATCCTCCATTTTAGCGATTTCGACCTCACAGCCCGCAAGATGAATATTTGAGCTGATGATCGAAAGATTTGTGCACGGAGTCGGTTGCACCTGATCAAGCAAGGTTTTCTCGCCGATCATGACATAGTAGATGCTTTTTTCATGAATCGGCTCTACCCCGAGAGCGCTGGAGAGATTGCCTTGAGGATCAAGATCGATGACGAGGACATGAGCCCCCGTTTCCGCAATCGAAGCAGCGAGATTCGCCGTTGTCGTCGTTTTACCGACCCCCCCTTTTTGATTCGCTACAGCAATGACCTTCACATCGGGGATGCTGATCGGCTTTCAGCAATTTGGCAAGAAATTCAATTCACGAACCGACGGGCGAGGCAGAGAAAGACAAGTTTAACCGCCAGGTTAAATTCAAATTTCGCCAAGGGGATAAATTCAATTTCAACCGCTTATCTTCACTCATTAGCACTAATCCAAACCCAAAAAACAGTGAGAATTCCGATTCTGATCGGAATTCAAACCATGAAACAAACGACTCTCGTGAACGTGTTTACGAAGATCGTTTTTCTCATGGTTTTGGATTTGTCCGTCTGCCGGAACAAATCTCTACTGTTTTGAATGCATTTAAATCCGTGTCCATCCGCGGTTAAAGATAGTTTTAAATTGTATTAATTTGTGAAAATTGGGGCCCCCTCATTCTGTTTGTTGATTTGAATTAGCGGTGAATTTTTCGCTTTATTGTTTGCGTCTCACGGGGTAGATAAGGGGTTCGTGTTTAGGACAGGTGGCTGAGTGGTTGAAGGCACTTGACTCGAAATCAAGCGTACTCGCAAGGGTATCGTGGGTTCAAATCCCACCCTGTCCAACACTCGTGATAACGAGAAAATTAAATAATGGATTTGAACCGCCGGTTCACTGTAATGCCCGAAGGGCAAGTTAAACCCACAAAGTCACTGCACAGAAAGTTTCGGGCTTTGCCGAAAGGATAAATCCCACCATGTCTGTAGCGCCGCATCATAAATGAAATGGTTCGGCGCATTAAAGTGAAATAAACGGCCCATTTATTCGCAACCTAAATGAAATGATATTTGCATCTCATTGGATTTGAGGGACTTTCATCAGGAGCGGTTTTTGAGGCTATTTCACTTCACCTGCGAATCGAGGCGTTTTCAAGGCAAAATCAGCTGAAATGAAATAGAAAATCGCAGGATAACTGAAATAAGATTTGCAGAGAAAGTGAGATGGAGCAGAGTGCTCCAAGCCGATGGCCTAAATCTCGGGGGAGGAAGATCAAACAATCCTTAAAGAAAGAATGAGCACTATCTACTTATGAAACTCCTAAAACTTCAGAAATCCAATTTTCAATGTTTCGGACCTCAACCTATAACCTTGAGAGGAATATGGGCAGTCACATTGGATTCAAAGTTAAAATGAGGGTTTTATGCATTTGTCCTCTTTAGAAATCACAAACTTTCGTTGTATAGGTTCAGGCTCTTCTTCAATGCAGATGGATTTTTCCCCAGGTTTAACGGCCTTGGTTGGCGCAAATGATGCTGGAAAAACAGCAGTAATCGACGCACTACGATTTGCTTTAGGAACTTCGGACCTCGATCGTAATTGGCTTCAACACACTGATTTTCATAATGACGCCAAGCAAATTAACGTAATGTGTAAATTTGAAAAACTTGGCCAAAAGGATTTGGCTGCTTTTGTGGAATATCTGACCTATAGTGCCTCCGATGGTGAACCTATTCTTTACGTCAACTGGATAGCCGAAAATACTGGAGAGGAACGTCGGGGTCGGCCTCATTTTCGTGCAGAGACCCGATCAGGTAAAGATTCGGTCGGCACCGTCATGAGTCCTGATGCTAAAGCCCTTTTGGCATCTACATATTTACGTCCGTTGAGAGATGTTGATGAAGCACTCAGTTCAGGTAGGGGCTCACGCTTGTCACAAGTTCTTAAGCGGGCAGAACATGTAAAAGTTGGTCAAGATCTTCATGATCCTGATGTCCTCCTAAAAGATCAAAAATTAAGCATTCTAGGAATTTCAAAACTTCTTACGGAGTTGCTTGTGGCGCAGCAAGGCATTACAGATACTTGCAATCTAATAAATACTACTTTGAAAGACTTAGCCCTGGAAGCAGAAAACCTTACGAGTGGAATTAGTGTTAGTGGTTCTTCGTCCGCTGATGAATCTCGATTCCGGGAATTGCTGGAGAAACTGGATCTTCGTCTCCAAGCCCCGGGAAGGATGGGGCTTGGCTCTGATAACCTGCTTTTTATGGCTTGTGAACTATTGCTTTTAACTCAAGAGGACGTAGGAAACAAAATGTTGCTTATCGAAGAGCCAGAAGCCCACCTTCACGCACAACGACAGTTGCAGGTTATGAAATCTCTTCAAAAACTTGCCGAGAGTAAGGGGCTTCAAATAATTGTGACAACGCACAGTCCTAACCTTGCTTCGGTGATTGATCTGGAGAATCTGGTTATCATTAATCAACGAAAGGCCTTTCCGCTTTCGGAAAAGAAAACCCTATTGGGCACAGATGACAGGAAATTTCTCCAGCGTTTTCTTGATGCAACCAAGGCCAACCTATTTTTTGCTTACAGCGTCATTATTGTGGAAGGCGATGCAGAAAATATCTTAATACCCACGTTGGCAAGAATTATGGGACGTGATCTGACCTCGAATGGCGTCTCTATTGTCAATGTGGGCGGTGTGGGCCTAGGTAGGTATTCAAGAATATTTCAACGCCATCCGACTGATACGGCTGGAGAGCTGGCAATTAAAGTCGCATGTATAACTGACCTAGACGTAATGCCAGATCTGGCTCCGGCATTAATTGGATGGGTTACAGACACCAAACCCATTGATCAGATAAAAAATAGACGCTGGAAAATCAAAAGTGAATTTCCGAGTGTTTATGAACTGAAGAATTTTAAAGCCAAAAAATCGAAAAAATTCGACGGCCAAAAGGTGAAAACATTTGTATCAGATGAATGGACGCTCGAATATAATATTGCGCTGGGTCGGCCGGACGAATCCGGTAAGTACAGCCTAGCCCTTGCTAAGGATGTGTACATTGCTTGTTGTCTTGCAGATGAGGACAAAAAACTTTCAAACAAACCTGCAGAGGTCAAGGAACTGATCGTTAAAGCGGGGTTAGAGTATGATAAGCTGGCTTTAAATATTTATGAGGAGGGAGACAAATACGTCACTTCCGAAGAGGCTATTGCGACCTCTATCTATTTAAAATTTCTAGATGGAGTTTCCAAACCCATCGCAGCACAGTACCTTGCTGCCAGTCTCCTTGAACAGCATCAGGCAGGCAAATTGACATCGGATCAACTACGGAAAGCCTTACCGGTCTATTTAGTTGAAGCGATTGATTATGTTACAAACGCTCCGGTTTCAGGGCCGGAGCCTGCTTCTGCATGAGCGCAACACCTGGGTTCAAAGCCCCCCTCATTACTGATGAAGACATTCGGACGGCTGCCAATTACTTGGGGCTAAAGGCAGATGCCTTTTCGGGCCCCAAAGGTGATGACGAACGAGCGAAGGCACTAAAAACTCTCGAAACCAAAGATATCGCTGCCTGCCCTGGAAGCGGTAAAACCACCCTGCTTGTCGCTAAATTGGCCATTTTGTCAATGAAGTGGGAATACTGCGGCAGGGGTATTTGCGTCCTCTCACACACTAACGTAGCCAGAAACGAAATTGAGAGCCGACTCGGTCATACAGCCGCTGGGCGCAGGCTCTTAGGTTATCCCCACTTCATTGGTACAATTCATAGTTTTATAAACGAATTTTTGGCTATTCCTTGGCTAAACTCACTCAATTTCTCTATTAAGATGATCGACACTGATATTGCGTTAAACCGCAGATGGAACGCATTGGCCTATGGTACTCGTTCCGGTATGGAGAAGGCATTTCTTACCCGAAAAGTGTTGCAAGCAAGGGGCACCTCGACGTTTTGCATGGGTGAATAATGTACGAAATTCATCCATTGTGCAAACAAAACCCTTCGGCATGCGCCTTTTTGCGGGTTTTGTTCTTCAATGGATAAATTTCTTGGGTGTTGGGAGTTTAGCATCCAAGATGAGGCAT
>CAMCSM010000065.1 GCA_945877805.1 Methylacidiphilum caldifontis
CGAGAAAAGGGAAACCCTTGGAGAACTCTTTGAACGACTTTCGTCGGAAGCGAGCAGAACTTGAAGAGCCCTGTGCGAGAAATCCGCACGCAGGGATCTGTGCGGGGGGATCTGATGCCAGCGGCATCAGATTCCCTACCGCGATAAACGGTTTCCCCTCTTCGCATCCCGATTTTTGTTGGGGGTTATTTATCTTCGAGTTGATCCACTGTTTTGCGGATCGCGGCAAAGAGGAAATCGATCTCCTCACGGGTAATGATCAGAGGAGGGGCAACGGCGATGAGGTCACGGATTCCGCGGATGATCACGCCCTCTTCACGGGCGATTTTAGCGGCTTTGATGCCGAGGGGCTTCAATGGATTGAGGCCCGCTTTTCCGGTTGCAGGAAGGAGCTCTAGGGCTCCAATGAGTCCATAGCCTCGGATCTCGCCGATGGCTGGATGGCCGGCAAATTCATGCAGTTTCTTTTGGAAGTACGGCCCGAGATCGTCGCGGACACGGGGAATGAGGTTCTCTTTTTCGATGAGATTCAGATTCGCGAGCGCGGCAGCGGTGGCGGTCGGATGGCCGCTATAGGTAAACCCATGGGCAAAATAGCCCTGTTTGGTGATCACCTCCGCGATTTCATCGCTCATCATCGAGGCTCCCAGCGGGAGATACCCGCTGGTAATCCCTTTTGCGAGCGACATTAAATCGGGATCAAGATCCCAGAGATTACTGGCGAACCACTCTCCAACTCTTCCGAATCCGGTGATCACCTCATCTGCAACAAAGAGAATTCCATAGTCACGACAGAGTTGACGAATTTGTTTCAGGTATCCTGTAGGGGGGACGATCACCCCTCCCGCTCCTTGGATCGGTTCGACAAAGAAGGCGGCGATGGTCTCTGCTCCCTCTTGATCGATTCGCTTAACGGTTTCGGCGATACACCATTGTCCGTACTCCTCAGGGGTGAGTGAGGAATTCGCCCCGTACGGATGGGGGGCGGGGAGATGAATAAATCCGGCAATCGGGAGATTAAACGGCTGCTGGCAACTCGGGAGTCCCGTCAGGCTTGTAGAAGCAATTCCGACGCCATGATAGGCGTATTCACGAGCGAGAATCTTGGTTCGTTTCGGTTCTCCTTTGAGTTTCCAGTAGTTACGAATGATCTTGAGGTTGGTTTCGTTCGCCTCTGATCCGGAGTTAGAATAGATTGTATGATTGAGTCGTTTGGGGGCGAGTTGCGCCAGCTTTTCGGAGAGGAGAATCGTCGGGGTCGTTGTGGTATTAAAAAAGGAGGGGTAAAAGGCGACCGCCTTCATTTGTTCGCAAACCGCATCGACGATTTCTTGACGTCCATAGCCGACATTGACACACCAGAGTCCGGCAAGGGCATCTAAGAGTTTGCGATTTTTTTCGTCGTAAACATAACATCCTTCCGCTTTTTGGATGATGTAAGTGCCTTGCTTGTAGAGGTCTGAGTGGTTGGTAAAAGGGTGGATGTGGTAGCGTTCATCGAGTTCTTGAAGGGCTGAAAACGAGGGGGTATTCATTAGGTTTAATTAACCATGGAATTAAAATTTGTAAAATATCTAATTTTAGAATTTGCATTTTCCGACTTCTGAACGATCGTTTTAATACCTATGATTGTTGGAGTTCCTCGAGAGATTAAACCGCAAGAAAACCGTGTGGCCGTCCTTCCTTCGACTGCCTATCAACTGATTAAACATGGGCACCGTGTTTTTGTTGAGAAGGGGGCGGGGGTCGGCTCTGGCTATCCGGATTCCGACTATGAGGCGGCGGGAGCGACGGTGATCGACTCTCATGAGAAAGTTCTCTCGGAATCGGAGCTGATCGTGAAGGTCAAAGAGCCGCAGGCCTCTGAGATCCCGCATCTTCATGCCGGGCAGATTCTTTTTACTTACCTGCATTTAGCCGCCAATAAGGGGCTCACGGAAAGTTTAATGAAAAGTGGGGTGACGGGGATTGCCTATGAGATGGTTCAAGTTAATCGCCGGCTTCCGTTGTTAGAACCGATGAGCGAAATTGCAGGGCGGATGTCGGTGATTGTGGGCGGTTATTTTTTAGCCAAGCATCAAGGGGGGGAGGGGGTTTTATTGGGAGGGGTTCCTGGAGTTTTGCCTGGCAAGGTGATGGTCTTAGGGGGAGGAACCTCCGGAGTGAATGCGGCGCGCATGGCGGCGGGATTAGGGGCTGATGTCACGATCTTAGAGGTGGATGTTGAGCGAATGCGCTTTTTAGATATTACGATGCACACCGCGCATACGTTGTATTCGAGTGAGGCGCATGTGATGGAGCAACTTCCGCATGTCGATCTGTTGATCGGTGCCGTGCTTGTTCCGGGAGCGAAAGCACCGAAGCTCGTAACGCGAGAGATGCTTAAAAAAATGAGGCCCGGAACGGTCGTCGTCGATATTGCAATCGATCAAGGGGGTTGCTTAGAGACCTCTCGTCCGACGACCCACGATCATCCGGTCTATGAGGAGGAGGGGGTGATTCACTACTGCGTCGCCAACATGCCAGGGGCCTATGCGAGAACAGCAACTCAAGCGTTGAGCAATGTGACCCATCGCTATGTCGAGCTCCTCGCCGACTTTGGACTTCAAGGAGCTTGTTTAAAAGAGGGTTCCCTACGGAGCGGAATTAGTGTGATGAACGGGGTATTAACCTGCTCGGCAGTGGCGAAGGCGCATGACCTTCCTTGTGTTGAGATCGATTCCCTTTTAAAGTCGTAAAGAACGGTGCGCATTATCTAGCTCGCTCTCCTTCACGAGACAATTCTATTTAAAATCTGGATTTAAGCTATCCAGCTATCCAGCGATTATCCCTTGAGGTTATCGAGCCGATTGATAAATTGAACGCATGAGCGGACCCTTTAACGGTAGTGACTCCCCAAAAATAAATCTCTTTTTATGGAATTTCCGTTTCATGAGATTTTTAATCCTCTTTTTTCCCCTGCTTGCAACAGCAACGGCAGATCTCTCGCTCAAAATTGAGGACCAAAACGGAAAGCCTGTTGAAGATGCCGTTATCTGGGTTCCTAAAATTGGAAAGCCGACGCCAACCACTGCAACGATTTGTCAGAAGCAACGGCAATTTTCTCCGATGGTGACCGTGATTCCTGTCGGAACTTTGGTTCGTTTTCCCAACCGCGATACGGTTCAGCATCATATTTACTCCTTCAGCCCCGTAAAGTCATTCGATATTCCTCTTTATAGCGGAGAGTCCGCCCCCCCTATCACCTTCGATCTCCCTGGGGTGATCACGATCGGCTGCAATATTCATGATTGGATGTCGGCCTACATTATCGTTCTTGATACCACCGCCTTTGCTCAAACAAAGGCCGATGGCGTTGCAATCATTCGAGGAGTTCAACCGGGAGTGACGGTTCAGGTGTGGCACCCTCAATTGCGTGGAAAAATCGTAGAAGCAAAAGCAGGAGTCGATGGAAAGATCGAACTTTCGCTGCGGCCAATACCGCGTCGGAATCCTCCAGATGATTCCAAAAGCAGCTATTAATCAAAGATGAAACCGTTTTTTCACAGTTTTTGGGCAAGGTTGATGGGGGCCATTTTCTTACTCCTGCTCGCCGCCCAAGGAAGCGCTTATTTTCTTATTTCAGCGGCGGCCGGTAAAAGTGCGCAACAACAGGTCGAAGCTAAAATCTCAGAGGCCATTGGAACTTTTCAAAAACAGTTCCAGCTTCGTCTCTCGGAACTTCGTCTCGCAACGAAACTCCTTTCGAAGGATTACGTTTTTGCCAATGCTTTTGCCTCTCTTCAGAATTCGAAGAGCAACAATGCTCGTGAAACCTTACGTTCGTTGCTTCAAAATTATCAAGGGCGAATCGGTTCTGCCTCCTTTCTTCTCTTAGTTTCTTTAGAGGGAGAAAAACTCGCTGACACTCTTCCAAGCGATTCCGCCGGATTTATTCTCGATCCGCGACTTCTTCATGCCGCAGAGGAGTCACCTAATTTAGAATCGACCGGAGTCATCAAAGTGGGGGAGACCTTGCAGTACGTCGTCATATGTCCACTCCTGATGCCAGATCCTCGCGCCTGGATTGTCATTGGATTTCAATTGGATAACTCCTTTGCCGAAGAATTAAAGCAACTCACGCATCTCGATATCGCTTTTGTTCAAAAAGAGCGGATCGCCGCTTCCACCGCGGCGCTTGCGAGCAAGGGCTGGTTCACTGAATCGCTCGCTCAACAACAATTACAAAATGTCTTTATCGGTGAATCGTTATTTTTGGGAAGAGCCACCGCCTTTCCAGGAGATGTCATCCGAGCCACTGAAATTGTCATGCTTCGCTCAATGGAGGAGGAACTGGCCCCTTTTCGCGACCTCAAAAAACAATTTCTCTGGGTGAGTTTAGCGGCATTGGGAGTCTCTTTATTTTGTGCAGTGTTGTTGGCGCGGCAGGTCACGAGTCCGGTCGAAAAAATGACGCGAGGGGTTGAACGGATCGAGCAGGGGGATTATCAAATTCGGGTTCCTGCCGAGGGACAAGATGAGTTAAGCCGTTTGGGGGCCTCTTTTAATCGAATGGCGGAGGGACTTGATGAGCGAGATCGCGTTCGAGCGCTGCTTGGAAAAACAGTCTCGCCTGAGATTGCCCGAGAGCTATTAAATTCTGGACTTGAACTCGGAGGAGAGGTGCGTGAAGCGACGATTCTTTTTTCGGATCTTCGCGGGTTTACCGCTTACAGCGAAAGTCAAACCCCTGAGGAGCTCGTCGCACAGCTCAACGAATATTTCACAGAAATCGGCGCGGCGGTTGAGCGAGAGGGAGGGGTGATCGATAAATTTATTGGAGATGCCATCATGGCTATTTTTGGAGCCCCGACAGTTGCCTCGGATCATGCCGATCGAGCCCTGAAAGCCTCTCTGGGGATTATCAATGCCGAGGATCGGTTGAATCAAAAACGAGCAGAACGAGGGCAGCCTCCTTTACGAACCGGAATTGGGATCAGTACCGGATCGGTTGTTGCAGGGGCCATTGGCTCTCCTTCGCGATGTAATTACACTGTCATTGGGAATGCCGTTAATCTCGCCTCCCGAATTGAGGCTCTCACGAAAGAAAAAGCTTTTGATGCACGGATTATCTGTAGCGAATCGACACGCCTATGCCTGCGTGAAACCTATTCCCTGCGCGACCTTGGAGAGATCGTCGTTCGTGGAAAAGAGCTTCCGATGCGCCTCTGGTCGTTGGAAGTTAATTCTTACTGACCCGTTCGTCGGTTATCTCGCTCGATAGCCTCCTCACTCTCGCATTGCTCAAAACAAAGGGGGAGGCTTCAGTTTGTAGCCTCTCCGATGTTGCATCGCATCATAATTCGTTTTAAAGTTTTAGCGTGAATGGGAGTCGAAAAAAAAGCAGTACCGATCCGATATTTTTAACTTCTTGGGGGATCTCTCTTTTTTTGCTGCTTTTACTTAGCATCGCTTATTCTAATAGTTTTCACGGGCCGTTTATTTTTGATGATTTGCAATCAATCGTCAATAATTCAACGATTCGATCCCTGCGCAGCTCTCTTTTTTCTCCTATTTTCAATGGAGAGACGGTTTCGGGGAGACCCGTTTTAAATTTTACGCTAGCGCTCAATTACGCTTGGGGAGGCCTTGCGGTGCAGGGATATCACCTGCTTAATTTTTTAATTCATGGGAGTGCCACGCTGCTGCTTTATTTTTTGCTCTGCTTCACTTTTCGGAACAAGATGTTTGCCCCTTCGATTCAACAAGAGGCTGCGAAACTAGCGGGATTGATCGCCGCCCTTTGGGGGGTTCATCCACTTCAAACGGAGTCGGTGACTTATGTGATCCAAAGGGCGGAGTCGCTCATGGGATTTTTTTATCTCCTCACTCTTTATGCTTTTGCTCGGTCGCTGGACTCTCCTCGAGGGGGAATTTGGAGAACGGTTTCTGTTTTCTCCTGCTTTTTGGGGATGGGAACAAAAGAGGTGATGGTCAGCGCTCCCTTGATGGTGTTGCTTTATGACCGAATTTTTATTCTCGGAAGTTTCACTGAGATTTGGAAAAAAAAGGGCGGTTATTATGCCGCTCTTGCCACGACCTGGGTCCTCTTAGGGGGGGCGCTTTTTTTTGCTGAAGGAAGAGGGACCACGGCAGGGTTTAATGCAGGTCTTTCAATTGGAGATTATTTTCAAACGCAATGCTGGGCCTTGATCCATTATTTAAAATTGTTTTTTTGGCCCTATCCGCTCGTGCTTGATTATGGAACGGGAACCGTGACAGCCTTGGAGCGGGTTCTTCCTTGTCTCAGCGCTCTTTTGGTTTTGGGAGTCGTTCTCCTGCTTGCGATGAAGCGATGGAAAGGGATTTTATTTTTAGGATTAGGGCTGATGGTCGTTTTGCTTCCGAGTTCGAGTATTATTCCGATCACGACACAAACGATCGCAGAGCACCGTGTCTATCTTGCACTGGCGCCGCTTATGACAATACTTGTTTTGGGGCTATGGCGTTTACTCGGGCGATCTCTCTATTGGGGGGGAGTCGTCGCAATCTCCTGTTGCGTTATTTTAACCTATCAACGCAATGCCACGTACAAAACCGTGGAATCGATTTGGCGCTCGACAGCAGAGCATGCCGCTTACAATCCTCGTGCTCATAATAATTATGGTGGGGAGCTGCTTGCGAATGGGAAAATGGAGGAGGCAGAGATTGAGTTTAAAGAGACGCTTCGTCTCGATCCAAAATATATCGGAGCCTATAACAATCTGGGATATCTCTATCAACACAAGGGATTATGGATCCAGGCAGAGCAGATGTATCGTGAAGCATTGCGACTTGATGAGCGGTGCTCTGATGCGGCTTTAAATTGGGCTATTCTTTTGGAACAAGCGGGGAAAATTCCGGAAGCGATGGCATTGTACCGGCATAATCTCCGTTTTTTTCCAAACCATTTTAAATCAAATCTCAACCTCGGAAATTTATCGTTGAACAGGGGGGATGTGGCCGAGGCCGAACGTCTTTATCGACATTGTTTAACGATCAATCCCGAAGATCCTACGGGGTATAGTAATCTGGCTCATATTGTCAGTGAGCAAGGGAACGCGCAAGGAGCGCTCGAGCTTTATAAAAAAGCGATCGAACTGGATCCCGCTTTCTTTGATGCTCGCTATAATCTCGCTCTTTTTCTTCAAAAACAAAAGGATCTTCAGGGAGCACTGGAGCAGATTCAAGTCGCCGTGCAACTTCGTCCTCAATCACTGGAAGCCCATTTTTTGCAGGCGAATATATTATTTATGCAGGGAAAGGAAGAGGCGGCTCAAACCATCTATCAAAATATAGTCGACCAAGAGCCAAAATGGATTTTCCCTTATCTCAATCTGGCAATTCTTTTTGAACACCGCGGGGAGACTCGAAAAGCGATTGACCTTTATCAACGAGCACTTCAGATAGAGCCGAAAAATGTGATGATTCAAAACAAGATTCAAGCGTTAAATTTAAAGCAATAAATGGGAGAGCAAATTATTTAAACACCGATGATTTTGCTTATTTTCCTTAAGTTGACGCCTGTGCGACTCCGGTGACGACCCCATGTGCCGCTCGACTTAATCGTTCGTTGATCGCTCGGCCTAAGCCAATTTCCGGAAGACGTAAGGCAACGAGATCGAGGCTTTTCCCATCATCTAAAGCGCGCAGCATTTGAAAAAAATTCGTCGCCGCTTCGTTCCAATCTTTTTTGGGCGAAAGATTGAATACCTCCAAATAGCCCGCAGCTTGCTCCTCTCCCCAGATTAAGGCACCTCGACTCCGCTCGGTGTGACTCCGAAGCTCTTCGAGGCTGCTTACGAGTTTCAAAGGCTTTCTTGGGGCGTAGTGCTGCTCGATTTGTCCAGGGGCTTGAGGGCGGGCATGAGGATGATTCTCAAGGCGAATCGTTCCTAAAACCGATTCTAATTCCTCAAGGGAAATCCCCCCTAAACGAAGGATCGTCGGGGTTCCATGATCGAATCCGACAATCGTCGATTCTAATCCAATCTCACACCTCCCTCCATCGAGGATAAGCTTCACCGCCTCCCCGAGTTCCTTTTCAACGGCCTCAGCGCTTGTGGGACTAATGCGACCAAAACGATTAGCGCTGGGGGCGGCAAGGGGTTTGCCAAATTCTCGTAAGAGCGATCGAGCCATCGGATGGCGTGGCACGCGTACTCCGATCGTCGGGAGACCGCTCGAAACCAGATCTGGAATAAGATCTCGCTTCGGTAAAATTAAGGTCAGCGGCCCGGGCCAAAATCGTTCGGCTAACTTTTGTGCCAACGGAGGAAAATCAAGCGCGACCCTCTCCACCTCTTCAATACCGGAGAGATGGACAATTAAAGGGTCGAAGGTCGGTCGATTTTTGATCGCAAAAATCTTGGCAACGGCCTCAACAGAAGTGGCATCGGCCGCAAGTCCATAAACTGTTTCTGTGGGCATTCCCACGCACTCTCCCTGATGCAGGAGGGCTACCGCTTTTTGCAGGTCTTGTGAAATCATCGGAGTTTGATTTTAGGCTGCGCTCGTCGATTACCACTCTAAAATGGCACTCGCCCAAGTCAATCCACCGCCAAAGGCGGTCATCAATATTAAGTCGCCCCGCTCTAATTTTCCCGACACGTTAAGCTCATGTAGCGCAACCGGAATACAGGCGGCAGACATATTTCCAAACCGATCCAAATTCACATAAACTTGCTCTCGAGGGAGATCTAATCGCTGCACCAACGCATCGATGATTCGGAGATTTGCCTGATGTGGAACGACCCATTTAATCTCTTGAGAATCGATTCCGCTCGACTTCAAACAATGCCCCATCGAACCTCCCATCGCCGTCACTGCTTTTTTGAAAACCTCTTTTCCGGCCATAAATAAACAGTTCGATTTCTGATCTAAAATCTGTTGCGTCACCGGCATCCGACAGCCGCTCGCAGGAATCGTCAACATCTCTGTCTCCCCGCCATCCGATCGTAGATCACTGACGATCAATCCACGGCCTTGCTCAGTTGCTTGAAGTAAAACCGCCCCCGCTCCATCACCGAAGAGGACGCAGGTATTCCGATCGTTCCAATTTAAAACGGAGGATATTTTTTCGGAGCCAATCACTAAAATATTTCGATAAAGTCCCGAGATTAAAAATTGATCCGCAACGACCAATGAATAGAGAAACCCCGAGCAGGCAGCCTGCAAATCAAAGGCCCCCGCTTTTTTAGCCCCAATCGCATGTTGAATTCGGCAAGCGGTCGATGGAAAAATCGTATCGGGAGTAAACGTGGAAACAATAATCAGATCGACTTCATCTGCCGTAACCCCTGCCATCGTGAGAGCTTGTTGAGCCGCCTTCGCCCCCATATCCGAGGTAAACTCATCATCGGCAGCGATACGCCGCTCCCGAATTCCAGTCCGTTCGGTAATCCAGGCATCGGTCGTCTCGACAATCTTTTCCAGATCGGCATTGGTCATGATCCGTTCGGGCAAATAGGCCCCCGTCCCCACAATCCGGGAGTGAATCTTAGAGGACGAGACTTTGGGAGTCATGATAAGCCTTAATTTTTTCGACGATCATGGGATTCACTTGATGCGCAATCGATTCACGAGCAACTCGAATCGCATTTTTAATCGCCTTCGGAGTCGAGGCCCCATGAGCGATCACGCAAACTCCATTCACCCCAAGAAGTAATGAGCCGCCGTACTCTTCATAATTCGTCTTACGACGAATCGCACGGAAAGCCCCTCTTGCCAACCAGGCACCAAACATCCGAAAGGGAGTTTTTTTAATTTCTCTCTTCAGCCATGAAAAAATAGCATCGGAAATACTCTCGGCCGTTTTCAAAATCACATTGCCGGTGAATCCATCGCAGACGACGACCTCAACGGGATTACAAAAAAGATCATGACCCTCGACATTGCCATGAAAATTAATGGGGGCTTGTGAGAGGAGTTTAAAGGACTCCTTCACGAGTGAATTTCCTTTTCCATCCTCTGTCCCATTACTCATTAAGCCGACACGCGGATTTTTATATTGAAGCACCTCACGGGAAAAAATAGTCCCCATGATCGCAAACTCGACCAAATTCTCCGGGTCGACCTCCGGATTCGCTCCGGAGTCGATCAGCACAAAAAGATTCGTCTCGGTCGGCATCACCGTAGCGATTGCCGAACGAGCCACTCCCGGAAGCGTGCGAAGTCGGATTTGAGCCGAAGCTAATGCTGCCCCCGTATGTCCTGCGGAAACAATCGCCTGAGCTAACCCATCGCGAACCAATTCGACGGCACGGAGAATTGAGGAATCCTTCTTTCGACGAATTCCTTCAACGGCTCCATCCCCCATCTCAATGACTTGGGTGGTATGTTTAATCTCGAAACGATGCCTCAGCTCTCGAACCTCATGCTTTCGCAATTCATTCAAGATCTTCAGCTCATCTCCAACGAGATAGACAAATAACTCAGGATAGATTTTTAGCGCTTGGATCGCTCCAGCGACAGGATTTTCAGGGGCAAAATCCCCTCCCATCGCGTCGAGCGCGATTCTCACCGGCTCTAACGACATCTCTGACTATTCGCCGGTGTTTTTGCTCAAAACTTGACGACCACGATAAGTGCCCGACTTAGGATCAACCGTATGACCGGGATGACGGTTGCCCGTCTTCGGGTCAACGAAAAGTTTTCCTAGCTTGCTTGCGTTAGCTGTTTTACGAATGCGCGTACGCATTTTTGATGAACGACGTTTGGGAACTCCCATAATTACTCCTTCTGTTTCAACTGTTCCAGTGCTTTCCAGACTTCCTCGTTTCCCAAAGACTTCTTTGTCTTTTCAGGGGTCGGCGGATAGGTCTCCCCTGTTACGGGACACCGATATTCTCCATCGAGCTGACAAGTCGGCGCAAATGGAAGATCGATCAGGATATCCTCACGAATCTGAGGAGTCAAGTCGATGGATTCAGGAAATGGAGCCTCCAAAATCATTTGAAAATCACTCTTTTTAATCTCTCCGGGAAGCCAATCCCCACATCTTCCGCAGCGATACATGAGTCCCGTTCCAATCTCCCCTTTTACCTCGATAAACTCTTCGGTTTTAAAGCCGGTTAAATCATACCAAACGGCCTCTTTTGAGCGAACGAGTTCATCCTCCAAAGCTAAAATAGTGGGCGGAATTTCTCCCCTTAGCTCAAAGGTCTCCTCCAATTTTGATGGAACGATGATTAAATTCATCCCTGAGTTAAACCCCATCCCTCTAACCCGTCAAGCGATCCGTCGACTTAAACCTAAATTCGGCAGTTGAAGCCTCATTTACCTCTCTATCCGCCCTCACCCAAAGGGTGAGTCCCATTTGGAGGGGCACAGGCTCTGTGCCTCCCGGGACGGGGAAAAGGCTCGTAAAACGAGAAGATCTCTTCGCTGGAAGCGGAAATAATTTTGGTACGGAGGGAGGAGGGGGTACAACTGCAGCCCCGACAGGTCGGGGCTGCCCCTCCATTTCAAATGCCAAATTTAGGATAACGATCCTGTTCGTGACAATTGAGGAGGAGTTGCGAGGATTGCGGGGATGAAACTTTATTTTTTTTCTTCGGTCTCGTTGCTATCTCGACAATTAAAAGAGGGGCTACAAGAGAGGGATGCTCCGGTGGGAGTGACGTTGGAGTTTCACGGGCCGTTGTTGTTTGAGAGTCCGAAGTGTTCGGCAGTGCCGCTGCCTGAGATCCGTTATACATTAGAGATTCCGAATAGCCGGATGGGAAGTATGAAGTGGGTGAAGACTCCTTCGGGATCTGGTTATGTTTATATCGGAAAAGAGGGAGTGATTTCGGAATGGATTGTGTTGGTTGAAAAATTAACACGGAACCATCAATATCAAAGAATCAGCTTACAAGAGCTGTCGACGATCTTAAAGGCGAGTGCTGGGAGTGAAGAAAAAAATGAAAACGGCTGAGGGTTGTCTTTAAAATGTTAAAAAGAAGGGGAAAATCAGATTTTTTAATTATCGTAAACCCACTTGAATCAACGAGATATGATTATTTAGTTTTTAGAGGTAAAAAGTCCTTGTATTTCTAGGTAAAAAGGGACAAAATTTAATTAACGAAAGCAGCTTACTATTATGAAAAACGGTTTCTTTAAAAAAGTGTCGACGAGTCCCAAGTATCAGATCCTTGCAGAGATCAAGCGAAGCCAAGGGCTTTCGGTTTCTGAATTGTGTGATCGGGTTGATTTGTCGTACATGGGAGTCAAGCAGCATTGCGTCTCCCTTGAGAAAGAGGGCTATTTAGATACATGGCGTCGTCCGAAAGGAATGGGACGTCCTGAGAAGGCTTATCGTTTAACCGATCAGGCACAAGAGTTTTTCCCTTCTGAGCATACCGATCTTACGGCCCGTATTTTGGCCTGTGTGGATCAGGTTCATGGAAGTTCCGCAGCGGAGAAGATTCTTTTTCAAATTTATAAAAATGATATCGCTGAGTTGAAGCAACGTTGTACGAGTGCTTCATTGGAGGCGAAGGCACGCGTGATCGTTCAATATCGTGAAGAGCGTGGCTACATGAGTGAGTATTATTTTAATTCTGAGCTGAATCAACATCAGATCATTGAATATAACTCTCCGGTTCAGCCCCTTTTAGATCGTTACACGATTGTGCGTGATCTTGAGAGACAACTTTTTGAATCTGTTTTAGGGGTTAAAGTGACTCGTGATGAACAACGGGTTTCAGGTCTTTACAAGTGTGTTTTCGGGTTTGAATAAAAGACCGAATATTCGGCGTTGAGATGATCCGTTTATTTCTTTGGTTTTGCACCTTACTCGGATTCGTTGTTGTTTGGATTGTCGGGGCTTTTTTGACTCAGGCCTATTGGCTGACTCCTCTGATCTCAAATCGGATCGCACCGTTTGGCGTGGAGTTTAAAGCGCAAGAGATTCGCTGGCTGCCAGAATGGCCATTGCGAGTGAAAGCAAGGCAGATCGTTGTTTCTTATTTGGATGGAGAGGTCCCTCGCGATTTATTGAGAGGATCGGAGTGCCTGATTGTGATGGAGGGTATCCCTTGGGCGGATGGAGCGTGGCAGATTCATCGTGTGGATGCGAGCTTTGATGAGATTTGCTGGGCCCCTCATCGTGTGGTGCACAATGAGACTCGCTCGGAGGGGGGAGGAAAAGTGGAGGAATCGACGAAGCGAACTTCTCCTCGGGCAAAAAAAGAGGGGAATCATTTTTCATTGCTTGAGTATCAGTTTCAACTGACGCGGTTATCCATCTATTCTGCGCGGAGTGGCGTCGCGCCTGCGGTCTATCTTTTGAATTTAAATACCCCCGTCGTTCGGGGGCCGTTCACGGAGTGGGGGGAGTTGTATCGAGGGGTATTGCCAGGGCAAATTCAGCTCAATCGTTAACATAAATCGGTCAAAGACCGAAACAATGGATATCTCCTCAATGAACCATTTTCTGCTCGATTTCAGTCGCATTGAATTCCGATTTATGGATTTTTAAAACATTTTAAATGGTGTTTTTGGCATGACTGCTTTTTATTAGGTTAATTCTGGCGATTATTTAAGAGGTGCAAGGGAAGAGAGAGTTGTTAGGATTCTTTAAGGTTTATGGGCGCATTTTTGATTCGTCGATTTTTGACTTTGATCCCGTTATTGTTCGGGGTCACCTTTGTCGTATTTTTGTTGATGGAGCTTGCCCCCGGTGATTTCTTGACGCCGATTCGGGCACAGAAAGATATTCGACCGGAGACGATTGCGGAGATGGAAAAAGATTTTGGATTGAATGAATCGTGGGTGGTTCGTTATGGGATGTGGTTAAAGAATGCGGCGCAGTTTAAGTTTGGTTATTCGTGGTCGTACAAAATGCCTGTGGCGGAGTTGATTGCGGAGCGGGTTCCTGCGACCCTTTCGATTGCGTTAACCTCGCTTCTTTTTTCTTGGGTGATTGCGATTCCCTTGGGGGTGTTTGCCGCGATTCATAAAGATTCCTGGATCGATCGATTGACGGGGCTATTGGCCTATGCCGCCCTTTCGATTCCTGAATTTTTCTTAGCGTTGTTAGCCCTTTTTGTGGCGGCCCAAACGGGGTGGTTTCCGTTAGGTGGAATTACGTCGATTGAATATGACTTTATGTCGTGGCAGGAAAAAACGGTCGATTATTTACATCATTTGATCTTGCCGACGATTGTTTTAGGTTTGGGAGGGATAGCGGGGACGATGCGGCTATTGAGGGCGAATCTTTTGGATTATCTTCGCGCCGGATTTGTGACGACGGCCCGGGCGAAAGGGGTTCCTGAGGGGATGATTTTATTTCGTCATGTTTTAAGAAATGCGATTAATCCGTTTTTGAGTTCGATGGGCTCCGTCTTTGCCGGGCTATTAGGAGGGTCGTTGCTTGTGGAGAATGTGTTGAATTATCCGGGGCTTGGGCAGTTGCTCTATGAGGCGCTTTTGAGAGAGGATCAGTTTTTGGTTATGGCCTCGGTTTTGATGGGCTGTATTTTTTTAGTCGTTGGCAATTTAATTTCTGATTTGTTGTTGGCCTGGTCCGATCCGCGGATTCGTTTGAGTTAACTCAAAATTTTGCATTGGACCTTAAACCCATTTCTTGCATTAGAACTGGAGGGGCAGCCCCGACAGGTCGGGGCTGCGTTGTACCCCCTCCTCCCTCCGTACCAAAATTATTTCCGCTTCCAGCGGAGAGATCTTCTCGTTTTACGAGCCTTTTCCCCGTCCGATGAGGCACAGAGCCTGTGCCCCTCCAGTTTTTATCGCCATTTTGGTGATATCGTTTGTGAGGTATATCCATTCCCAATGCAAGAAATGGGTTAAAAACAAAGACAATTTTTCACACGAAGCCGCAAAGCTTCCCAAGGTTCTCCCCGTAGGAATTTAGAAAAGAAAAAAATCATTTACCTTTTCGGGAGGAGCCTTGGGCAACTTTGCGGCTTCGTGTGGGAACTGTATTTTGGTACTTCTGCATAATCGATTAAATGGCAGATGTCTGTATGATTTCAGGAAGTTTCCTTCAGGAGGAGATTTCCTTAGTTGCTGAAATGGGAAGGCCCTGGTTATTTAAAGAATCCTAAGACCCAGCGAATGCTGAGGCAGAGGCTGAGAGCGAGCAGGGCATAGAGACCGATCCAGAGTCCGAGGCCAATGTGAAGGCCAGAGACGAGACGATCGATGAGCGCCTCTTGAAGATTCCAGCGGACGGTGAGATAAACTCCTAGTGTGGCACTCATTCCGACAAAAGGTCCCCAACCGGAGGTGAGGGTAAAGAAGAGGGCTCCTAAGAGAGCGGCTGCGGGAACGGCAAAGATCCAGAAGGGATTGAGAGTTTTTTTAGTCGAAAAAAGAGCGGCGCCGGGAAGGGGATGCGCCGGTTTTTTCCAGCTTTTCCAGAGAGAAAAGCCAGAGGTTCCGGAGAGGGGATGTTTGAGGAGTTGTTGGCGCTCTTCATGAGGGATGCTGACAAAGCGCCAGTAATCTCGATCCTCTTCCATCGCGAGGGCGCGAACGGTATATTCGCTCAGAGAGGGGACATCTTTGGGGCCTTTTTGAATCCAAGGAAGAAAAAATGCGGCGAGGGCAACGGAGGCGATCAGCCAAACGATAGAGAGGGCAAAGCGATTCATGGTTGATCGTCCCATGCGGCGATGGTTTTCACGGAGGGTTGTCCTGGGGCGGCCGGTTGATCGAGGTAGCCGTAGACCAGTTTTGATCCGAGAGCGGTGAGGACTCGTCGAGAGAGAGGGGCCATCGGCCCGAGTCCCATCAAGGCAAAAGATTGTTTAGGGTTGGAGATTAAAAGCGAGACAAGCTCGCGGAGTTGAGTTTGAGATTCGAGGCGAACGGCAAGTTTGGAGATCCAGACCGGATAGCAACGCATTTGACGGACAAGGCGATGGAGCTGAGGGAGAGGAACCGGTTTTTGAATCGAATGAGAGGAGAGCACCACCTTTTTCTTAAGATGACCGGCGGCTTGATAGACTAATTTAAGTTCCGTGAGCGAGGCGATCTCGAGGTCGATCGCATCACAGACGGGGAGAAGTTCAAGGGCGAGTGCCTTACGGACTCCTGGGGTCCAGTCATGCTGGCCCCCTTCCAAAGGAGAGCGAAGAGTGAGAAGTACTTTGTTTTTTCGGGATTGGAGAGCTACGAGAATTTTGGAGGGGAGAACGTATTGCTCAAGAAGAGCATCGACACGCACTTCAATCCAATCGGCGTGGGGATGTTTTTTGGCAAGAGAGCGAAGTCCTCGGGCGGTGGAGATGGTTCCGACAATTTCGTAAGAGCGAGTGGCTTTCATAGCGATGGAGGGAACGTTATAAAAATTGAAGCGAGCTGTAAAGCGGGCATTCAAAGAGAAAACGAGTTTTTTATTTCCCCGTCATTTTTAAGTGGAGTTGGATTCCGCGAACAACGTCAACAGCGCGAAGGAGGGTGATATCTTGAAAAAGATCGGCCTCTGGCTTAGCGGCCTCTTTCTTTTTATTTTTTT
>CAMCSM010000066.1 GCA_945877805.1 Methylacidiphilum caldifontis
AGACGATCCGACAGAGGAGGAGATTGCAGGACGCAATCCGAATGAGACGGGCGTCGAATGAGTCAACATGGAGTTAGAGATGGGCTCAAAGTGTCGGCGTCCACCTACGTTTTCTTTCAGAACTACGGCGGATCTTCGACATGAAAAAAGGAAAAGATGTCACTGATTTTTTGTTTCTAAATTCCAGATTTCATGCTTTCCCTATTCAAAACTGCCTTTTGATTTTGGTTAGTTGAATTTGAATTAAATCTACTTCACAGCGGTGTTATTCCCCATTCCATTCGGGGTAGTTTTTCTCTTAGGGAAAGCCGTTGCGAAGGGGATTCGGGTTTTTTGTGGGGGCGCTTTGATTTTGCATCGAGCTTCTAATCGAGACCTGTTCTTGGAGATTAGAAAGTCGGAGGGAGAGCGATTCGACTAAAGGCTTGAGGGCATCAATTTGTTGTTGGATTTTTCGAGTCTCTAAAGCGGTCGGAATCATTTGAACTTGAACCTCTTTGATCTCTTTTAGTTCAGTTTCGTTGAGAGTGAGCGTTTTCGTTAAATTGTCTTGTTGTTCTTTGAGGAGATTGATAGCTTCTTGTTGCGAGAAGATGAGTTGGTCTTTCTCCTTTTTTTCAGTTTGATTGAGGAGATCGATTTCAGAGAGTTTCTTTTGAAGTGTCTGCTGATCTTGAGAGATCTTTTGGAGAATCGCGTTTCGCTGTTCCGATTGTTGTTGGAGGAGGGTTACATTTTCCGAAAGATTTTTCCGAGTGCTTTCAAGGTCGGAACGAACCGAGGTAAACTCTTGCTGTTGGGTATAGTAATTTGTTCCGATGTATCCGATCAATCCAAGCAGCACTAAAATCAGGGGGATCTTAAGTGAGGGTTGAGGATTGATTGCCATAAAAGGAGGTAAATTGAAGAGTGAGAAAGGAGCTGTCAACTGAATAAGAGATTTTAATTATTTTTCAGTAAAATATTGGATTATTTTTAAGTGACCTTTAAACCTAAATTCGGCAATCCATTTAACCACAAAAGGTTCGTAAAACGAACAACTTAAGCCACCGGAGGTGCTCCTAATTTTGGTGCAGTGGGGGATGGGGGCACAAATAACACAGATACCACGGATGGAAGAATTTATGAGAATTAACCTCCGTTTTTTCCTTCACCAAAAAGGTGAAGTGCAATTTTTCCTAAACTGTTGGAAATCCGTGTGATCCGTGATATCCGTGGTTCCAACTGCTTTTTTTAGGTTAAAATGATAAAAAGGGGAGGGGGATAGATATATTTTAAAAATCTTGCGCATTGAGCTTAAGATTTTTAAAAATAGAGCATGCATTTGAATCCCTCTGATCGTTCTCGTGAAAAAATGACGGCCCCATTTTTTGGGACGGTTCAATCCCATCAAGCATTAGATCAGTCTGTAAAAGAGGTTATTGAGAAAGCTCAACGCTATTTACTGAGTTTACAGAATCCAGAGGGGTATTGGATTGGAGAGCTCATTGTGGATGTGACCTTAACCTCGGATGTCATTATTTTAATGCATTGGCTTGGGAAAGTGGATGAGGTCAAGCAAGAGAAATGCGCGAAACATATATTGAGTCATCAGCTTCCAGGAGGGGGATGGAGTATTTATGTTGGGGGACCGAATGAATTGAATGCAACGGTCAAAGCCTACTGGGCCTTGAAGCTTGCGGGGATTTCTCCGGAGCAGCCGATGATGCGTAAGGCGCATGCGACGATCTTACGGTTGGGCGGAATTCCAAAATGTAATACCTACATGAAATTGACTTTAGCCCTCCTCGGACAATATGAATGGGATTACTTGCCTGCCATTCCTCCCGAGGTGATTTTGCTCCCGAATTGGCTCTACTTTAATATCTATCATATGTCCTCATGGAGTCGTGGAATGTTGATTCCTTTGGCGATTGTGAATCATCATCGGCCGACGCGCTTTTTGCCTGAAGAAAAACAGCTGCACGAATTGTTTCCGTACGGGTTAGAGCATAAGCAGCTTAAGCTTTCGTGGGATAACCGATTTTTCAGTTGGCGGAATTTTTTCCTCGCTTGGAACGGCTTTTTGACTTTTGTGAATAAGTTGCCGTGGCGACCGTTTCGTGCTCGCGCGATGAAAAAATGTGAGGAGTGGATGGTGGCTCGAACCAGTGAAGGGAGCGATGGGCTTGCGGCTATTTTCCCTGGGATGATGTACTCTTTAGTCGCCATGAAATCGATTGGCTATTCCGATGATCATCCGTTGTTTAAAAAAGTGTTGAAAGAGTTTCAGGATTTGGAAGTAGATGATGTCGCCAATGATGATTTTCGTGTTCAGCCCTGTTTTTCCCCTGTGTGGGATACGGCGATCACAGGAGTCTCTCTTATTGAATCTGGTTTGGCAGCAGACCATCCGCAAATTCAAAAAGCGGCAGAGTGGCTTTTGACTAAGGAGGTGAAACATCTTCGCGGAGATTGGGTCGTTCAAAATCCTCATCCGGTGGCCTCGGGCTGGGCCTTTGAGTTTAATAATGTCTATTATCCTGATGTCGATGATACCTTGAAAGTTCTTCTCTTTTTACGATTGGCTCGAACTCAAGATGAAGCGGTAAAGTCAGATGCTATGGAAAGAGCTTTAGGATGGGTCAAAAGCTTTCAATGTGAAAATGGAGGATGGGCGGCCTTTGATAAAGATGTCTATCGTAAATGGTTGGAGCATGTTCCGTTTGCCGATCATAACGCTATTTTAGATCCTCCTTGTAGTGATATTAGTGCGCGCGCACTTGAGCTTTTTGGGAAAGTCGGGATCTCTCGTCGTGAGCCTTTTATCCAGCATTGCATCGCCTATCTGAAAGAAACGCAGGAGTCAGATGGCTCTTGGTATGGACGATGGGGGGTGAATTATATCTATGGAACGTGGCAATCGCTTCGAGGACTTCAGGCGATTGGGGAGGATATGAATCAGGATTGGATTTTGCGCGGACGTGATTGGTTAGAGTCGTGTCAAAATGATGATGGCGGTTGGGGAGAGTCGTGCGCCTCTTATGATCATCCTGAGCTCAAGGGCCAAGGACCGAGTACCGCTTCTCAAACCGGATGGGCGATGATGGGATTGATTGCCTGTGGAGATTTGGACCGAATCAGTATTAAACGAGGAATTGATTATATTTGTAAACTTCAAAATCCGGATGGGTCGTGGAGTGAGGATTATATTACGGGGACCGGATTTCCTTGCGTCTTTTATCTCAAATATGACATGTATCGTTTAAATTGGCCTCTTTTGGCGTTGGCGGACTATCGAAAAGCGTTAGCAAAGCAAGAATGAGTCTTACCGCCTTTTTATTTCCTGTGAAACAGGAGGCATCCGGTCTGATTGCTCAACTGGAACGGGTTCAGAAGTTTGATTCCAAGGGGAGTATTTCATGGAGAGGTTGCCTGCAGGGGAGAGAGGTCCTCGTTGCACTTTTAGGGATCGGAGCCGATTCTGTTCGGCGACGTCTTCCGATCCTTCTTCAGGAGCATTCCTTTGATTTTATCTGGGTCTCAGGATTTGGGGGAGGATTAGATCCCTCTCTTAAAAAGGGGGATGTGGTTTGGGTCGATAATTTTTCGAGTGAAAATCTCTCTTGGGCTCCTTTAGAGAAGCGAGTGAAGGGGGTCACCGTTGATCACGTCGTGACGAGTTCAACGCAAAAGCTGGCCCTTTCGAAAGGGCATCAAGCTCAGGTCGTCGATATGGAATCAGAGATTGCGCATCAGATTTTTGTTCAGAAAGAAATTCAGCATGCGACCTTACGGGGAATATCGGATCCTTGGAGCGAGTCTCTTCCCTCGGGGGCATTGAATGCCAGTTTTGATACCGAGGCAAATAAGCCGACGCCGGTCCGTTTATTGATCCATCTTGCGATTCATCCGGAGGATTTCCTCTCTTTTTTCCGTTTTGTGATTGGATTGAGTGGGGTTCAAAAAAAACTCACGAAACGATTGATCGAGTTAGAGATGAAACGAAGAGGTTTTTAACCTCGATTAGCGAACGAGGTCGCGGATCATCTGTCGGGTGACAAACCAAATGCCACGCCAAGAGTAACGCAGATGATTCAGATCTTCTGAGATTTCAGGAAAAAGAATTCCCTCTTGAACATTGAAATCGAGTTGGATCTTGAATAGGCGGGAAAGACGTTCTCTAATTTCCGCGACAGTGCTTGTCTTTAAAAGAGAGGATTCATCGACTTCGTTGATTTTCAGAAAGGATTGATGATCCTGCCAAAGTTCTGCGATCGAGTCTGTTTCGGAGGTCCGATAGATCGCAATCAGGGGAGGGATTTTTAACCCGTAGGTCAGGGGGTAGTCCCAAGTGAGCCACAGTTTGCCACTCGGCTCTTCGGAGAAAAAGCAATGGAAGGAAAAGCCCATTTCCCCTTGGGAAATCAATCCGATCACCCCATAAGCATGGAATTGGGGGTGATGAAAAAGGCGATAGTAGGTTTCATGGAAGTGTGGGGCGAGGTCGCAATCATCTACTTTTTGAAATCCAAGTTCCTCATACTCACGCGTGATCTCTCGGAGGGTGGGAAACTCTGCCGTCGGGGGAAGGGCATCTCGCAGCTGGCGATCGTGAGGGACGCGAAGTTTCCGGAGGAGAATCAAGATCTCTGCTAAGGGAATCAAGATCCATCCGAGGAGAACAAAAATCGACCATCCGATTTTTCCCGTTAAAAAATAAATCCCGATACCGCTCCCCAACCAAAAGAGAATGAGGGAAAGCTTCCGTGCTTTAATGGAAGGTTGTTTAAAAAGTCCCATCCCTGCAAAGAGGAGCGCAAGACAGATTAAAAGCTCGTGGAGATTCATCGTGATGAATTTCAGAAAACCAATTTTTCTTACATCCCCATAATACTGTAACCGCAGTCGACGTAAAGAGTCTGTCCTGTGATCGCAGCTGAGCCATCAGCAGCAAGAAAAACGCCTGTGGCTCCGAGTTCATTCATCTCCACGTTACGTTTTAACGGGGCGTGTTCTGCGGCATGTTTTAACATATCGCCGAAGCCGGAGATTCCGCGAGCGGCTAAGGTATTCATCGGTCCTGCGCTGATCGCATTGACCCGAATTTTTTGAGGTCCGAGATCGGCGGAAAGATAGCGAACGCTCGCTTCCAGTGCGGCCTTTGCCACTCCCATCACGTTGTAATGAGGAACCACTTTTTCTGCGCCATAATAGCTCATGGTGACGACGCTTCCGCCTTCGGTCATGAAGGGGAGGGCGGCTCGAGTGACTCCGACAAGGGAATAGGCACTAATATCATGGGCGGTTTTAAAGGCGTCACGGGTGGTATTGATAAAGCGCCCCTCTAAAGCCTCTTTCGGAGCAAAAGCGACACTGTGAAGAAGAAGGTCGATCTTGGAGGTATGTTTTTTGACTTGTTCGAAAAAACCGGCGATTTGTTCATCAGAGGTGACATCGCAAGGGTAGGCATGGGTGTTGCCTCCGAAGGTTGAGGCGAGATCCTCGACGTTTTCTTTGAGGCGTTCCCCTTGATAGTTAAAGATCAAAGTGGCTCCGGCTTCATGCCAAGCTTGGGCGATCGCCCAGGCGATACTGCGTTTATTTGCGACACCAAAGACCACTCCCACTTTGCCTTCAAGAATTTTCGAACTCATAATGGTTTGATCAAAGCCGAGGAGAGCGGGAGTGACAAGCGAGAAAAGCGACCTTCCAAGTAACTAAAAAAGGGGTGGGATTCATTTTCTGGACTTTTCGAAGGGCGGAGGGGGAGATGAGGGAGGGGGAAAGGGAGGCTCCTGTCCCCTTGAGTTGGCGTGCGAAATCAAGCGCAGAGCGGAAAGTTTGGGTGTAGTTTTTCTCCTGAATTTCAAAATGAGCGAGATCCATTGCCTGACCCCACTGGTGAAGTTCCTCTAATGTCGGGAGTTTTCGGAGGCGAGAGGGGAGAGCGAGATGAGAATAAAGCTCTTTCCACTCTCGAAATGAGCCCTCCAAGGGGAGAGAGAGGGCGAGATCGCTAGAGCGATCGCTCCAATTCTTAAGCGCTTGCTGAGGATTTTCGAGCCATTGCCAAACAAAGTTAGAGCCGACGAGATCCCAAGTCCGATCGGTTTGAACGGTTTCAAGATCTCCTAGGACGGTTTCAATTTTCTTACTGGGAAGTAAGCCCGAAGTTGCCTTTTGGATCATTGCCGGGGAGAGATCGTTTACCGTGAGCTGAAGCGTTGGATATAAATCAAGGAGAGCTTGGGAGAGGAAACCGGTTCCACAGCCCAGATCAATACAACTACGCGGAGTTTGAGGGGCGATAAAATTAAAAATAAATGAGGCGAGATCGTGAGCCACCTGCTGTTGGATCGTCGCCACGGAGTTATAGTCAGAGGCGGCTTTGGTAAAAGCGTTACAAATGGCGGTTTTCTCGGACTTCACAAATCAGAGAATGAATGGTTTCGGAAACAAAATCACTCTCAAAAAATCCGAGGGCATGGCCCCCTTTTTCGGACCACGTTATTTTCTCAAGACCCCATTCCGATTCCATGAGCGAAGGGGGTACCACGAGGTCATCCCGTGACCCTAAAACACGGTGCGGCGAGGTGAGCGGAAAGGTCAAGCGACTTGGAGTCACTAAGGCCTGAAGATCGACTTCGAGAGCATTCCAAGAGGGAGGGAGATGCAGGGAGTTTGTCGAGGGAATGCCACAGGTTTCGTAAAAGCCTTGGAGCACCAGATTTCGGTTTTGGATCCAATCGGCGGTCATTTTTTGAAGCGAGCGTTGACGGATTTTTCGCATTCGTGGTTCCGATCCGAGAAAATCATAAAACCCTTGAATGCAAACGACACCGGCCCAATCGACAGGGCTTTCCATCAGTTTACGAAATCCAACCGAGTGACCGATAGCGATCCAGCGATCGGCGGAGGAATCGGGAAGGGGCTGGCTTTTTTCTCCGAAGTAACCGAGGTTCCAGCGGAGGATCGGATAGTCAGAAAAAGAGGGGAGTAACGGTTCCCAAAAATCGGGATCGAACCCCCAACCGTGGCAGAAGCAGAGACCGATGCGTGGGGTCATGTTAAGAATTCAGTTTGAAATTAAGAGGATTTTTCCATGAGAGTCCTGGAAATCGACTGAAGTCAGCATCGTTCGTATAAAGGGTTCCTCGATAAAGGAGGGTCATTGCTGCAATCTGAGCATCGGTGAGAAGTTTTCCAGTTCCTCCAGAAAGGAGCAGGAGTTGCTTTGTTTTTTGAAAATGATCTGAATGGGAGTCGATCCATGAAACCTGAGGGAAAGAGAGCCAGTGCTCAAGATAAGAAAAGGCCTCTTCGATGGTGAGAGGGGTATTAAAAATTCGTGGATTAGTGAGGATTCGAACTGCCCCAAAACCTACTGTCGAGAGGAGCGCTATCGGGTTTTCTTCGTTGAGTACTTTTTTCCACCATTTAAAAGCCTGGGAATGTTCTGCGCTATTTTTATTAACAACATAAACCAATAAATTTACATCGGGAATAATCATGATTTTGTTTGCTGTTGAGCTTCTATAAAATCTTCGATTTCGAGTTCATCTACCATTTGATTAAATCGATGAGAATCGATCCCAGTACGTAAGTTAAGGGGCTTTCCTGGAAGAAGAGTCGGTTTTGGGGCTGAAATCGACTTTAAAGATTTACGGACAGAATCGTTGAGCACTTTTTTAAAACTTCGCTGTGTTCGTAGCGACTCCTCCTTGAGCAGTTTCTCAACATCCGCGTCTAACGTAACGGTTGTTCTCATAATGCAATCATTGCATCAAAAACAGATGCTGTCAAAGCATCATTTAAATCGGATTTTTGGTTGGGGATTCGGGCTGATGGACTGTTGGGCTGATTGGCTAATGGGGAAGAGGTAAATCAATAATTCAAAAATTGCAACACGCTTCAAAAGTAGCAATTCGATAGAGTAGATGACGAGCGTAATTTCCCGTTTTAGAATTTCAAAAACCGATCTGCCCAATAGTCTATCAGCCCATCAGCCGCCCCATCGATGGCCTTCATTTACACCCACAGCGATCGTCGATGGATTGCCTGATGATAAACTTTGAGGTATTCAGGGAGGACATCTTCCCAAGTAAAATGTTGTGCCATCGCTGCCGCTCGCATTTTCGCAATATGGTGAGGACGATCGTACCAAGTGGCAACGACAAGACCGAGGGTATGAAGCAGAGCCCTGCTAATCGGTTCATGAAACTTAAATCCGGTTCCGCTTCCATCGGCTTCGTTGTAGGCGATCACGGTATCTTCGAGTCCCCCTGTGGCACGAACGAGCGGTAAGGTTCCGTATTTGAGGGAGTAGATCTGATTCAACCCACACGGCTCGTAAAGGGAGGGCATCAGAAAGAAATCGCTGCCGGCCTCGATGAGATGCGCTAATTTATTATTAAAGCCGATAAATCCCCCCACCTTTCCGGGATAACGGAACTTCATTTGTTCGACCCAAGACTCAATCCCCGGATCGCCATTTCCAAGGAAGACAAATTGTGCGACCATCTGATCGAGCGCTGTGGGGAGAATTTCTTGGAGAAGCGTTAGACCCTTTTGATGGACAAACCGAGAGACAATTCCAAAGACCGGAATGTCCGGTCGGAGCTCTAACCCAAACTCTTTTTGAAGGGCAATTTTACAAGTTAATTTACCACGAAGATCGCGTGCTGAAAATGAGGCGGGAATTAAAGAGTCGGTTTCTGGATTCCAATGTTCGGAATCTACCCCGTTGAGGATTCCGACAAAATCTTGGCAACGTCGGGCCATCGAGGGAGCGAGCCCTTGACCCCCGATCGGCTCGAGGATTTCACGGGCATGAGTCGGAGAGACGGTGGTGATCGCATCTGCAAAACAGATCCCCCCCTTGAGCAAATTCACTTGGCCGAAGTCTTCGAAGGAGTCGGCATGAAAATGTTCAGCGCCTAGTCCTAAAAAGCCCCAGACCCCGGCATGATACTTTCCTTGGTAACCAATATTATGAATGGTGAGAACGCTGGCCGTATGAGAGAGAGGAGAAAAAACTCGATCCCATGTTTTGAGAAAGGGAGCGATCAGTGCCCCCGGCCAATCATGAGTATGAATCACCTCGGGAATGAAATCGGTATCTTTACAGATTTGCATCGCCGCCTTACAGAGGAGCGCAAAACGATAGGGATTATCGGAATACTCTTGATTCTGATGATCGTAGATTCCTGGCCGTGCAAAGAAGCGTTCATAGTCGATGAACCAGACGGGAACTTTTCCATCGAGAAGTCCTTGATAAAGACCGATCCAGATCTCCTCTCCTTTCCCCATGTGAACACAGACCGAATGTTTGAATTCGATCTGCCAACGACCACGATCGATAAGACTATAAAGAGGGATCGCAATTCGGACCCGGTGACCGGACTCATGAAGCGCCTTGGAGAGTCCTGCGACGGCGTCGGCGAGTCCCCCTGATTTCGCAAAGGGGGTACACTCCGAGGCAACCATCAGAATGTTAAGTTTTTGATCTTCCTCAGAAACGAGACGAACCTCGGGATTCGATTTTTGAGTACGAGGAGAACTTTTTTTAGCCGCGGTTTTTTTTCTCGAAGCGACTGACTTCTCCGGTTTTTGTTTCTCCTTCTTTAAAGGGGAGGTGGCCGATTTTTTTGGCGATTTTTTCTGAGGGGCTGCTTGAATCGGAGTGAGTAGGCTAGGGGTGGGATTTAAATGCTTTTTCGTGACCCCTTTTTTCGATTTCGTTTTTTTGACCTCTTTCATTAAAATGAAGATTAGCCCAGTTTCTCCGCACAGAGCAAGCCACGGTTCTGCTCATGGCTAAAATAGCCTCTCAAAAGCCCGAAAGAGACATTTTGTCTCTTTTTCTTAAAAAAGATCCGAGCCACTGAGCTCTTCATTGAGGGAAGTCTTGTGGGGATTACGCTTTTTTTTAACCGATCAAGTGATCTTTATCTCGCCATTTTTAATAATTTCCTTCGATTAAGCCCTAATCGATAAAGGGATTGGAATAGAAGATCGAGCGATACCGAGGAATCTCCCTTTTCGATTTTAGCGACACGAGATTGACTGCTTCCAATGCGTTGCGCAATTGCGATTTGGGTGAGGTTTTGTTTTTTTCGCTCCTCCCGAAACATTCGACTGAGCTCTCTTCGGGTTTCGATGAACTCTATATCAGAAGGGGAAAGATCTAACAGCTCTTGCACAGATCCTGTAACCCATCCATTTTTAATCTTTTTCATAAAATGTTCCTTCGTAGTGCCGAATTCTTTTTTTGCAAACCTCAACCATATCTTGAGGAGTTTGTTGTGTTTTCTTTTTAAAAATGTTTAACACAAGAATCTCTTTCTCTCGAATTTGATAAATTAATCGCCACGCACCCTCTCGGTCTTTCACTCTTAGCTCATGGACATTAGAACCAATTACAGGCATAGGCCGAGAGTGAGGAAGTGACAATGCTACTCCTTCCTGAATCTCCCTTAATAGATACCCAAGCGCTCTCCTTCCATCAATCGATAGAGGCGGCGACTTTACCTCTCCATAAAGCCAGAGTAAGACCTTTGTGTTCATAAATAATATGTCGATTTTGACATATTGTCAAATAATATTAACAGAACGGTTTGATCCATTTTGAGGAAGTAGTCGTCGCCTATTTAGTCGTCAACAGGGCGAGGCGAGAGCACTCCTAACTGGAGGGTATTTAACTTTCGATTAAACCAGTGGGGAGTGGTTTCCCACAGCCCCGACAAAGAGTACGGGGGGAGCCGACGCAGCGTGTTAGCGAATGAAGAGACGATGCTTTTAGGCCGTCATTTAGAAAAAAGCGTTAGGTGTTGGACTGACCCCAGTATAAATGGTTTTATTTCCTTTTCTGATTTTAGAAATGGCATCAAATGCTGCCTTAGTTCGTTCAGGTGAGTTTGGCGGTGGAATATTCATGATGGGTTTGATCCCGATTTTAAATTCCTTATCTATTCACAAAACAGGCGATGGTTTTGCCCATCGCCTGTTCGTGTTTTAATTGTTTTAACCTTGGCGCTTTTGGCGTCCTTGGCGGTTAATCCCTTGCCTTTATCCACCTTCGCTAGGGCTTCGGCGGATGACCTTTTAGGTCACTGGCATGATTGCAGCCCTGTACAAAACTCCGTTTTGGTTGTGCCCCGCCTTGCCCCTGCACTAAACAAAATGACTCTGTCTGTTGTAGATTTGCTTCGCAAAGGGTTTTCCCCCTGCCAAACATTTGAGACCCTGTTGGTTTTTACTCTGCGTCGCTAGCTCGGTCGGCATGGTTCGATGGTGTCCAAGTCCATGTTGACTCCGTTCGTTCCCACTCACTTCGGGTTGCATCGTGCAACCCCACGCTTTGCGTGATCGTTTCGCACCTACCCTCGGTGCTCAGCACACACTGTGCTGTCGCACTGCGAGTTTGCCAGATTTACTGGCAAGACTCGCAGGTTCCACCGCTGCGCATCGCTTCGATGGAGCAGGCGACTTTTTCCTCTTCGCTGTAGGTGCGGCGTTGAGGGGCGGGGGTCATGGCGTTGGCCATGGCCATTGGGCTTGAAGGAACGTCTTCGCTCTTCTTGGCGCGGTCGCGGTGGGCGGAGTCGATGCTGGCTTTGTTCAAGGTACGGAGATAATAAGTGGTCTTTAACCCACGGCGCCACGATTCGCGGTAAGTATTAGAAACTTTGCGGGCATCGTTGTCGCCGATCCAGATGTTGGTCGATTGCGCCTGATCAATCCATTTCTGGCGAACAGCAGCACATTGTAAGATCCAGGTGGAATCGATCTCAAAGGCGGTCTTGTAGAGGTCTTTGAGCTCTTGGGGGACTCGGAGGATGTTTTGGATCGATCCATCGAAGTACTTGAGATCATCGAGCATCTCTTGATCCCACAGGCCGAGCTTTTGGAGATCTTTGATCAGATAATCGTTGGTACGAACGAAATCACCGGAGAGGTTCGATTTGGTGTGGATGTTTTTGTAGATCGGTTCGATGCAGGGATTGAAGCCCATGATGTTGGAGATCGTCGCCGTTGGGGCGATCGCCACGCAGTTGGAGTTGCGCATGCCTTGGGATTGGATCTTGTTGCGGAGAGCGTTCCAGTCGAGTTTCGCAGAGCGATTGACCTCGATGGTGACACCGCGATTTTTCTCGAGGAGTTCGAGGGAATCGAGGGGCATGATCCCGCGTTGCCATTTCGAGCCGTGGAAGCTGGAGTAGGAACCGCGTTCGGCGGCGAGGTCGGCAGAGGCGCTGTAGGCGTAGTAACAGACCGCTTCCATGAACTCATCGTTGAAATCGACCGCTTCGACGGTGTCAAAGGGGACCCGTTTGAGGAAGAGCGCATCTTGAAGTCCCATGACCCCCATGCCGACGGGACGGTGGCGGGTATTGGAGAGCTTCGCGGAGATGGTTGGATAGAAGTTGATGTCGATGACGTTATCAAGCATTCGCATGACGATCTTGATCGTCTTTTGAAGCTTGGCGTGATCGATCGCGCCGCTCTCGGTGAGGTGGGTGGCGATATTGATCGAGGCGAGGTTACAAACCGCAGTCTCTTCGGTCGAAGTATTGAGCGTGATCTCGGTGCAGAGATTGGAGGAGTGAATGACCCCGACGTGATCTTGCGGGTTACGGACGTTGCACGGATCTTTGAAGGTCATCCAAGGGTGACCAGTCTCGAAGATCGCTTCGATCATCTTTTTCCAGAGGGCAAGGATCCGGATTTTCTTTCCGGTCATTTTCCCTTCGTCGACCATCTGTTCGTATTCGGTATAACGTTGTTCGAAAGCGGCGCCGTAGAGATCGTGGAGATCAGGGGCTTCGTTGGAGCGGAAGAGAGTCCAGGTGGTCTCTTTGCCGAGCACGCCGCTGGAGACCTCTTCGATTCGTTTGAAGAATAGATCAGGAATCCACAAGGCAGTGTTCATGTTGTGGGTACGACGACGATCATCACCGGTCTCTTTGCGGAGATCTAAGAAATCTTCGATATCGGTGTGCCACGGCTCAAGGTAGGAGCAGAGCGCGCCGGGACGTTTGCCTCCTTGATTGACCGCAAGAGCGATATCGTTGGAGACTTTAAGGAACGGAATGATTCCGTTCGATTCCCCGTTGGTGCCATCGATCCGGGCACCAGAGCCACGAACTGCGGACCAGGAGCAACCGAGTCCACCGGCCCATTTGGAGAGCATGCTGAAGCGGGTCCAGGTCTCGGCGATCTCTTCCATGGAATCGCCTGCATAGAGGAGATAGCAGGAGGAGAGCTGAGGATGCATCGTTCCAGCGTTGAAGAGGGTCGGGGTTGATGAACAGGCGAGGCGGCTCTTATAGATATTATAGAATTCGGTCGACCAGTAGGTGCGATCGTTTTCATGCATCGAGAGTCCCATGGCGACGCGCATCCAGAACATCTGGGGGGCTTCGAGGTAGGTCTTCTTGGAGGAGGTAGTGGTCTCGCGATGGAAGATCAGATAGCGGTCATAGAGATTTTGGAGTCCGAGGAAATCGAACTGGAGATCGGCAAAGGGATCGATCGAGGAGGCCAGGCGTTCGATATCGTACTCCATGAGACGAGGGTCGAGGCGTTTGAGTTCGATTGCTTTCGGGAGATAAGCGAGGAAGGCTTTGCGGTGGGCCTCTTTAAGTTTTTCCGGTCCATCGGTGATTTTCCACGGCAAGGTGCGCTCGTAGATATAGGAGAGGAGGATACGACCGGCGAAATAACGCATGTCGGCATCGAGATCCATCATCGATTTAGCATTGAGGATCAAGGTCTCTTCCCGTTCGTCGTTTGTGAGATTGGCTCCGAGGGAGTTGACGAGTTTGGAGATCAGTTGATGTTTAGAGAGCGAGAGCTTGAGGCCGATCGAGGCGAATTCGACACGGGCACGGACATCGTTGAGCGTGACGAGGTCGATGAGTTCGAGTTGTCCTTCGGTAGTGCCAGGGGCGGCACTGGCTTTGGTCTCCTCTTCGACTTCGAGATCACGGAGAGCGGCACGACGGGCGCGATATTTGCCATAAGCGAGAGCGACACGGGCTTGGTTGGCATCCATTAAGACCTCTTCGACCATATCTTGAACCTGTTCGATATGGAGGAAAAGAGGGCGTTCGGCACGAATACGGACCTCGATCTTTTCACGAACCATGATTCCAATCGAGCCAGAGTCTTCGACTCCGACCGCATCACAAGCGAAGGCGACTGCACGGTCGATTTTATGACCTAACCAAGGAACGATCCGTGGTTTATTGGGATCGGTTTGGCTGGTGTTACGTCGAATGACTTGAGTCATGATGGTGTCGCTCATGGGTGGCTCCTGGGGATAGGTTCGTTGCTATTAACTAAGAGGTTAGGCTTTTAGTGTTTTTTAATTGTTTTTAATTATTTTTAGATCAGATCGTTTTCGCTCGAGTTTTTGAGCGAACCGCTGGTTTGGTATTCAACCACACGGGTTTCGAAGAAGTTCTTCTCTTTGCGGAGCAAGATCACTTCATCGAGCCATTGGAATGGATTGGTCTTAATGTTCGAGAGCGTCGGGAGATCGACAGAGGCGAGACGGCGATCGGCGTTGAAGTCGACGTAGTCGAGGAAATCTTCGCGGCGCATTCCAATTCCATCTTCCGGCATACAGTCGTGGATGAACTCTTTCTCGAGGCGAACTCCCTCTTTCATGAATTCTATCAATTCGAGTTGGAAATCCGGGGTCCAGACCTCGGGGTTCTCTTTGACGAGTTCGGTGAAGAAGTAGCGTCCGAGAGCGATATGTTGAGATTCATCGCGCAGGGTGTATTGGAACATTTGACCGACACCGGTCATTTTGTTTTGGCGGTGAAGGCTGAGGAGCATCGCAAAGAGAGCGTAGAATTGAGTTCCTTCGAGGATTTGCGAGACACCGAAGAGGGCTTTTGCGAATTTTTGCTTGTTCTCGAGGATCGTCATATCCAGCCCGCGTTTGAGTTGCGGCATGTATTTGATGATGAAATCGTTTTTCGCACGGATCGAGGGGACCTCCATGAAGCGAGCGGTGACCATATCTTGATCGATATTCAAGGATCCGATGATGTGGATGAGAGAGTCGGTATGAATCGTCTCCTCGGTGATCCAACGCAGGGCGGCGAGTTTGAGCTCGGGGGCAGTGAGATATTCTTGAATAACATGGAGAACGGAGTCGGCGACGATCCCTTCAGCGGCGCTGAAGTAACCAACCCCCATTTCGATAATCCAACGCTCCTTGGCATTGAGCTTATCGGAGGTCCACATCGCGATATCCTTCGTCATATCGATGACATCCGGTTCCCAATGGTTGCTCTTCATCTGTTTGTAGATTTGGTAAGCTTGGGCGTATTTGAGGGGGAGAACGTTGAGTTCCGGGGTTTGGAAGCCGCCAATGACCTTTTTGGCATTTTGGCGTTCACGGACTTTATTGCGGTCGAATTTGAAGGTTTTACCGCGGAAATGGTGATAAACGAATTGATCGTCTTCTGTTTCCGTCAAGACATCGAGTAGATCTGCGCTCATACCTTATTATTTCCGTTTTTGGCGTTGTTTTGAGACGCCGATTTTAATTCAATCGAACTCACTTTTTCCGAACTATTTTCTGAAGATTTATAACAAAACTGGATTGTGCCCTTCTCATGAGGAGTACACTACCTGTAGTGTTTTCGAAAGCACCTTACCGCTATTAGTGGGCTTTAGAAGCCTTTTTCAGAGGGAAGAGAATCTCGAATCTTAGTCAGTGTATGACTCGAAAATAAGGAGGCAAGAATTCTTTATAAAAATTTTCAAAAAAGAAAAAAGATTTGTGCTCAAAAACTGTAAAAATTGGAATTGCATCATTTCAGGAGGAAAAAAGGGGCTAATGGGTGGGGAGGTGGAAATAGAGGGAGAGTGAATTAAAGGCATTCAAAGTCATCTTTAACCGCGGATGGACACGGATGAACGCGGATTTAAAGACGTTTAAAATGCAGGGGAGTGCCTCGCGCGGAGTCGCTGAGACGCAGAGAGTTTTAAATCCTCAATCCCAAAACAGTGCAAATTCCGATCTCGATCGAACTTTGTGATTTAGTGTCTTGGTGTGAGACTCCTTTTAATGAGTAACCCCCTTACC